>NZ_JBDGML010000076.1:0-111573 GCF_057655195.1 Arthrobacter sp. Soil_N43 | reverse complement strand
AATCAACCAATTCATATAAAATAAACCGGTATCAACAAACTTGGCACACTATTGAGTTCTCAAACAACAGACACACCCGGCACCACCACAACCAACCATTCGGTCGCGGATCGCTCCGGAGCAACTTTTCAAACTTACCCGCTCGCTTCGCCCTAGTCAAATCGGCTCCTGCGACTCCCTGATGCCTGAGGCATCTTAGTCGCTGTTCCGACCGACTCCGGGGAGCGGCGCGGAAATAAACTCTACCACTACTTTTCCCTGTAGCCAACCCGCCTGCAGAATGCACCGAAGAGGCATGGAAGAGGCCCGGAATCACGGGGATTCCGGGCCTCTTCCGGCAGCCTGGTCAGAACCGGGTTGCCGTCAGCTCACTGTCGTCTCCGGCAGCTCTGCCTTGGCCGAACCGCCCGGCAGGGTCTGCGCATTCGTGCCGGCCGGCTTGAAGTAGACAACACCCAGTGGCGGCAGCGTCACTGTCAACGTGGCAGGCTGGCCATCGATGGCTTCGTCCTCCGCTGTCAGCTTCCCGTCATTGAGGACGCCGGAGCCGCCATAGGCCGCGGCATCGGTGTTGAGCACTTCGGTCCAGACGCCCACGGACGGTACTCCGAGTGCGTAGTCCTTGTGCGGGCCTCCGGAGAAGTTGACCGCCACAACCACGGGGTTCCCCTCGGTGTCCCAACGGACAAAGGTCAGGACGTTGCGGTCCGCATCGGCTCCGTTGATCCACTGGAACCCGCCGGGCTCGTTGTCACGTGAGTACAGTGCCGGCGTCGACTTGTACAGCTCGTTGAGGTCCTTCGTCAGCAGCTGGAGCCCGCGGTGGGCGGGGATGTCCGCCAGCCACCAGTCAAGGCCGTGCTGCTCGGACCATTCTGCTTCCTGGCCGAATTCGGTGCCCATGAAGATGAGCTGTTTGCCGGGGTGTGCCCACTGGTAGCCGAGGAACGCGCGCAGGTTTGCCAATTGCTGCCAGCGGTCGCCGGGCATCTTGCGGAGCATCGAACCCTTGCCGTGGACAACCTCGTCATGGCTGATGGGGAGGAGGAAGTTCTCCGTGAAGGCATACACCATCGAGAAGGTGACGGTCCCGTGGTGCCACTTCCGGTTGACCGGATCCTCGGAGACGTACTTGAGCGAATCGTGCATCCAGCCCATGTTCCACTTGAGCCCGAAGCCGAGGCCGCCGTGGCTGGTGGGACCTGTGACGCCGGGGAAGGCGGTGGATTCTTCGGCGATCATGACTGCACCGGGATGGGTCTTGTACACGGTGGCGTTGGTTTCCTGGAGGAAGGAGATGGCCTCCAGGTTTTCGCGCCCGCCGAAGCGGTTCGGCTGCCACTGGCCGTGCTCGCGCGAGTAGTCCAGGTACAGCATGGAGGCGACTGCGTCCACCCGGAGACCGTCGATGTGGAACTCATCAAGCCAGTAGAGTGCGTTGGCCACCAGGAAGTTGCGGACCTCGGTGCGGCCGAAGTCGAAAATCAGGGTGCCCCAGTCCGGGTGCTCGCCCAGGTTCGGGTCGGCGTGCTCGTACAGCGGCTGTCCGTCGAACTGGGCAAGCGCCCAGTTGTCTTTCGGGAAGTGTGCCGGCACCCAGTCCAGGATGACCCCGATGCCCGCCTGGTGGAGCGCATCCACCAGGTAGCGGAACTCGTCGGGGTGCCCGAAGCGTGACGTCGGCGCGAAGTAGGAGGTGACCTGGTAACCCCAGGAGCCGCCGAACGGGTGTTCGGCCACCGGCATGAACTCGACATGGCTGAAGCCCAGCCACTGCACATACTCGACGAGTTCCTTCGCGAGTTCCCGGTAGCTCAGCCCCAGGCGCCAGGATCCGAGGTGGACCTCGTACACGCTCATGGGCGAGTTGTGCGGATCCCGCTCGGCGCGCGCCTTCATCCACTCGGCGTCCTCGAACCGGTAGTGGGATTCGACAACCCTGGAAGCAGTCAGCGGCGGCACCTCGGTGCCGAACGCCAGCGGGTCAGCCTTCTCTACCCAGTAACCGCCCTTGGTCTTGATCTCGAACTTGTAGCACGCGCCGGCCGCAACGCCGGGCACGAACAGTTCCCAGACGCCGGAGGACCCCAGGGAGCGCAGGGAGTTTTCCCGCCCGTCCCAGGCGTTGAAGTCGCCCTTGACGCGGACTGCCTCGGCGTTGGGGGCCCACACGGCGAAGGACACGCCATCGACGTCTCCCAGCGAAGACTTGTAGTGCTGGACATGGGCGCCAAGGACCGCCCACAGCTTTTCGTGGCGGCCCTCGCCGATCAGGTGCAGGTCCACCTCACCGACGGTGGGGAGGTAGCGGTACGGCTCGTCCACCGTCACGGGTTCCGCGCCTTCGTAGGCCACTTCCAAACGGTAGTCCGGCACGTGGCCGGCCTGCAGGGGCTCCAGCACGGCGACCCATACGCCGTCGGTCTCATGGGTCATCGGCACGGAACCGGCTTCGGTCACCACGGTGACCGCCTCGGCAAGGTGCTTGACGGTACGGATGGTTACGTGGCCGTAGTTATCCAGATGCGCACCAAGCACGGAGTGTGGGGCATGATGCTCACCGGCCGCCACTCGTGAGAGCGTGTTCGCATCCACATGAAGGGGGGCATGGGGCCTATCTGTAGGTGCAGAGCCTGTCATCTTCTTACCTTCCGCTGCGGCTCCGGCCGGTTCGCCGGGGCCTTTACTGCTGAGGAGTCGCCTGGACGCAGTCACAGGAATGGCTAGCCAGTCCGGCCTGTTGCGCAATTCATACACGACTTCGTACAACGCCTTGTCCAGCCACAATGCCACAAAGAGCGGGGACTTCCGGTCTATGGTGCCGGGAGTGACCTCGGAGTAGCCGGCCAGAAATGCCTCGGCGCAGTCATCCACCCACGATTCGGGCACGCGCGCCTCGCTGCTCTCGCGCTCCGCGGCGCCGGCCGCATAGTCGAAGGAGCGCAACATGCCCACCACGTCCCGCAGCGGGACGTCCGGAAAGTTCCGTTCCGAAATCGGCCGCATGGGCTCACCCTCGAAATCGAGGATTGCCCACCGGTCCGGCCCGCCGTTCCGGCCCGGAACCTGGAGGATCTGGCCAAGGTGAAGGTCGCCGTGGATGCGCTGCAGGGCACCGGCCGGAGTCCCTTCCAGTTGCATCAGGAGGCTGTCCAGTTCGTTTTCATACGGCCCGACGGCGGGACCGGCTTCCGTCCAGGCCTGCCGCACGCGCTGGGCTACTCCGGGCGCAATGACACCGCCGGGGACGGCCTCCGCGGAAACACCCAGGGTTTCAGCGAGCCGCCGGTGGACAGTCGCGGTGGCGTGCCCCAGGGCGTGGGCTTCCTGCGTAAAGTCCGTTCCTGCCGCGGCCGCATCGACCGCAAGCCGCCAGGCGTCCCGTCCGCCGGCCAGGAACTCGTGGGCAACGGCCAGTTCACCTTGCACCGGGCTCGCCACGGCAGCGTCCTGCCCGGAATCGGTGCCCGCCGCGGCCTGCTGCGGAAGCCATTGGCCGGTGACCCAGCCGAGCGTGGCCGGAACCTCTGAGGTCCGCGCTGCGGAAAGGGCGGCACCGACCTCCACCTCCGGATTGCGGCCGGCGGAGAGCACCCGAAAGAACTTGACGATGGCCGCGGAAGCGCCGTCGTCGACAATCACGGAAGTGTTGGACTGTTCGCCCGAGAGGACGCGGACCGTGCCCGCGGCGCTCGGAAGCGGCTGGCCACCGCCCGGGAGGTGCCCGCTGGCCGCCCCGCCCGCGGCGACACCCTCGGTTCGCATGAGGTCAAGCCATTCGGCGACGAACACCGGATCGTGGACGCCATCGTAAATCCAGCGGCGCCCCAGTTCGGCATCGTCGATTTCGCCGATGAGCGCGCGCCCGGCGCCAGCCAGCGGCGCGCTGCGGTAGCTGAGCGGCACCTGGACCACATCGGTGCGGGCGCCGCCGTCGGCCGTTTGGGACACCACGGAGGCGAGAATCACCTCAAGTCCTGCCTCACCGGAGGAGTCAGTGAGAGTGAAGCCGCCCACCGGGACCAGCGAAAATGCGCCGGCCTTTACCGGGAACCAGCGCTGGCTTGGCAGCCACTGGCGCAGCAGCTCGTGGAGCGTCGGGGTCAGTGTGGATTGTGTCATGTCAGCCCTCAATGGACAGGATCGGCATCGCCTGGGTGTACGGGGATGCAGGGTTGGAGGCGGCGGACCGCACGCGGAGCCAAAAGAAATCGTGGCTGCCAAGAGTCAGTGTCAGGTTGCCGTCCTCGCCGACTCCCGGGAACGGCTGCCCACCGAACACATCGCGGAGGCCACGGCCGGCGAACTGCGGCAGCTTCAGCGTCGCAGCCACCGGGTGCTGCGAAAGGTTGAAGGCGCACAGGATGGTTTCGGCCGGTTCCCCGGCCGTGTTGCCTTCCGGAAGTTCACGCAGGTAGGCCAGCACCACTTCGTGGTCGGCCTCCACGTGCCGGAAGCTGCCGAGCCCGAACGCGGCGTGGTTCCGCCTGACGCTCAGGATCTGCCGGGTCCAGCGCAGCAGCGACCCGGAGTGCGCGGCTTCCGCCTCAACATTGGCCATGCTGTAGTTGTAGACCAGCGACTGGATCACCGGGAGGTACAGCTTGCCCGGATCCGCGTTGGAGAAACCGGCGTTGCGGTCCGGGTTCCACTGCATGGGAGTGCGGACGGCGTCGCGGTCTTCCAGCCAGATGTTGTCGCCCATGCCGATTTCGTCCCCGTAGTAGAGGAACGGGCTGCCCGGCAGCGACAGCAGGAGGGCGTTGATCAGTTCGATCTCGGCCCTGGAGTTGTCCAGCAGCGGCGCGAGGCGGCGCCGGATGCCGATGTTGGCCCGCATCCGCGGGTCCGGCGCATACCAGCCGAGCATGGCGGCGCGCTCATCGGAGGTGACCATTTCCAGCGTGAGCTCGTCGTGGTTCCGCAGGAAGGTGCCCCACTGGGCGCCCTCTGGGATGTCCGGGGTGTCGTGCATCGTTTCGATGATGGGGGCAGCCTTCTGGTCACGCAGCGCGTAGTAGAGCCGCGGCATGATCGGGAAGTGAAAGGCCATGTGGCATTCCGGCTCCTCCTCGGTACCGAAGTACTCCACCACTTCGTTGGGCGGCTGGTTGGCCTCCGCGATGATCACCCGGCCCGGGTAGCTCTCATCCACCATCTTCCGCAGCTTGCGGAGGAACTCGTGGGTGGCGGGCAGGTTTTCGCAGTTGGTGCCCTCCTCCTCGAACAGGTAAGGGATGGCGTCGGCGCGGAAACCGTCGATCCCCTGATCCAGCCAGAACCGCACGACGTCGAACAGCGCGTCGATGACCTTGGGATTCTCGAAGTTCAGGTCCGGCTGGTGGCTGAAGAACCGGTGCCAGAAGAACTGCCGCCGGATGGGATCGAACGTCCAGTTGGACTCTTCCGTGTCCACGAAGATGATGCGGGCGTCCTGGTACTTCTCGTCCGTGTCGCTCCAGACGTAGAAGTCGCCGAACGGGCCGTCCGGATCCTTGCGAGACTCCTGGAACCAGGGGTGCTGGTCCGAGGTGTGGTTCAGCGGCAGGTCGATGATGACCCGGACGCCGCGGGCGTGGGCCTCCGCCACGAGCCGTTTGAAATCGCTGATGGTGCCGAACTCATCGAGCACGGAGTTGTAGTCGGAGATGTCGTACCCGCCGTCACGGAGCGGGGACTGGAAGAACGGCGGAAGCCAGAGACAGTCCACGCCCAGCCACTGCAGGTAGTCGAGCTTCTCGATCAGGCCGTGGAAATCACCCGACCCGTCGCCGTTGGCATCCGCAAAGCCCCGGACCAGCACTTCATAGAACACCGCCTTCCTGTACCACAGTGGATCATGCTGCAATCCCGGCGCATTGAGCTCGAATGTGCTCTTCGGAGTGAAATGATGTGACGGGTTCTGCGGGCTGAAACTCACTGAGGCTGCCTCCGGATGTTCAGTATGTGTGCAGGTTCAACGTGGGCATCAAGTCTGACGTAGTTGTACTCCCCCCATTCCCAGGTCTCGCCCGAGATCAGGTCATCCACCCTGAAGCCGCCGTTCGGCGTAAGGTCGTCCGGGTCGAGCTGCAGCGCGGCCAGATCCAGCGACACCGTGCTTTCCCGCGTGCTGTGAGGGTCCACGTTGACCACCACGATGATGGTGTCCTTGGTGCCATCAGGGAGGGTCTTGTGCTTGGAGTACACGATGGTGGCGTCATCCGTGCTGTGGTGCAGGGTCAGGTTCTGCAGATCCCCCAGCGCCGGATGTGCCCTGCGGATCTCGTTGAGCCGGGTCAGGTACGGGGCAAGGGTGCGGCCGGACGCGGCAGCAGCATCCCAGTCCCTGGCCTTGTACTCGAACTTCTCGTTGTCGATGTACTCCTCCGCGCCGGGGCGGGCCACATGCTCGTACAGCTCGAAGCCGGCGTAGACGCCCCACAGCGGGCTGGCCGTTGCAGCCAGCGCAGCACGGATCTTGAAGGCCGCCGGCCCACCGTACTGCAGGTACTCGGTGAGGATGTCCGGCGTGTTGACGAAAAAGTTCGGCCGGAAGTAAGCCGGTGAGACATGGCTGACCTCATGGAAGTACTCTTCCAGCTCTTTCTTCGTGTTCCGCCACGTGAAGTACGTGTAGGACTGCTGGAAGCCTGACCGGCCGAGCGCGTGCATCATGGCAGGCCTGGTGAATGCCTCGGCCAGGAAGACGACTTCGGGGTTCTTCTTGTTGACCTTGGCGATCAGCCATTCCCAGAACCACACCGGCTTCGTGTGCGGGTTGTCCACGCGGAAGATCTTCACCCCGTGGCTGACCCAAAGCTGCACGATGCGGAGGATTTCCTTGGACAGGCCCTCGGGATCGTTGTCGAAGTTGAGCGGGTAGATGTCCTGGTACTTCTTGGGTGGGTTCTCGGCGTAGGCGATGCTCCCGTCCACCCTGGTGGTGAACCATTCCGGGTGGGATGTGACCCACGGGTGGTCCGGCGCCGCCTGCAGCGCGAGGTCCAGTGCCACCTCGAGGCCCAGCTCCGTGGCACGGGCTACGAACGCATCGAAGTCCTCGAAGGTGCCGAGGTCGGGGTGGATGGCGTCGTGGCCGCCCTCCTTCGCCCCAATGGCCCAGGGTGATCCGGGGTCGTTCGGACCCGCGATCAGGGTGTTGTTGGGGCCCTTTCGGTGCTGGACACCGATGGGGTGGATTGGCGGCATGTAGATGACGTCGAAGCCCATGTCCGCGACAGCTTCCAGCCGCTTGGCCGCAGTCTGGAAATTGCCTGAGGTCCAGGCGCCGGTCTCGTGGTTGCGGATGGCGCCTTCAGAGCGCGGAAAGAACTCGTACCAGGAGCCGCGGCCGGCGCGATCGCGCTCCACCAGGAGCGGGAAACGTTCAGAAACCGTGACCAGCTCCCGGATCGGCTCGCGGCCAACAATCTCGGCCACGTCTGCGCCGAAGCCGGCGGCGAGCCGCTCCTCAGCGGACTTGGAGGTATCGGACAGACCCACGACGGCGGCCCTGAGCGTATTGCGGTCGGCGGAGTTGCGGAAGGACTCCTCGGCGGCCTGCGACAGCAGCGCGGCCCCCTCGTCCAGCATCAGCTCGACGTCGATGCCGGCTTCCACCTTGACCTCGGCGTTGTGGTGCCAGGTGCCGTAGCGGTCGTGCCAGGCCTCGATGACGAAAGACCAGTTACCCGTGGAGTCGGGCGTGAGCATGCCTTCCCACAGGTCCGTGCCCTTGCCGCGGTCCCCGGGCGGGGGCTGGAGGCGCACACGCTGGCGCTCCTTGCCCTTCGGGTCCAGCAGGACGGCACTGACGCCCAGCTGGTCATGGCCTTCACGGAAGGACTGTGCACTGACCACGATTCCTTCGCCGGGGAGCGCCTTGGCGGGAAACTTCCCCCCTTCGACTACCGGCTGAACGTTCGTGATCGGGAAACGACCAAATCGAAGGCCATCCGCGATCGAAGCTTTGGACGTTTGCTTGGCTGGGGCATTGGTTCGCGTGTTAGTCGTCACAGGCTCGACATTAGCGAGAAAAGCAAGCCATTGCTAAGCCTGCGATCTTAATTAATGAACTGATTCGTCATTTACCGGAAAGTAATCGAAACCGGTTCCTGCCGTTCATCTTCTCGATTAGTGTGGCGCAGGTGAAGGCAATCCGCAGATTTACCGTCCGAACCGTTCTTCCCGAGCCGATCCGGCCGCTGGCCCGTTTGGCCACGAACCTGCGCTGGTCCTGGCACCGGCCCACCAGGGAACTTTTCGAAGGACTGAACCCCAAGGTCTGGGCTGAATGCGGCAACGATCCGGTCAGCTTCCTCGGGCTGGTGGGCCGCGAAGAAATGCACCGGCTGGCCACGGACCGGGACGTCGTGGCCCGCGTGCGCGCCGCGGCGGACGACCTGGACCGCTACCTGGAGCAGCCGCGCTGGTACCAGGGACTGGGCGAGGACGCGCCCGCCTCCATTGCATACTTCTCCCCCGAATTCGGCATCACCGAGGTGCTGCCGCAGTACTCCGGCGGCCTGGGCATCCTGGCTGGCGACCATCTCAAGGCAGCGTCAGACCTCGGCGTTCCCCTGATCGGGGTGGGCCTGCTGTATCAGGCAGGCTACTTCAAGCAGTCATTGTCCCGCGACGCCTGGCAGCAGGAGACGTATCCGGTCATTGACCCGGATGGGCTGCCCCTGACGCTGCTGCGCGAACCGTCCCCTGACGGAAGCGGAAAGCCCATCGAAATTTCGCTGCCGCTGCCCAACGGGCGCCGCCTTGCGGCGCACATCTGGCGTGCCGACGTCGGACGCGTTCCCCTGCTGCTGTTGGATTCCAACGTTCCGGGCAATGACGACGCCGCCCGCGGCATCACGGACCGCCTCTACGGCGGCGGTGGTGACCACCGCCTCCAGCAGGAGCTGTTGCTGGGCATGGGCGGGGTGAAGGCGCTGCGCGTCTACCAGCGGCTGACCGGGACCCCTGCCCCGGAGGTGTTCCACACCAATGAGGGCCATGCCGGTTTCCTCGGGATCGAGCGGATCCAGGAACTGATGGCCGGTGATCAGGCACTCACCTTCGATGAAGCGTTGGCCGCGGGCCGCGCGTCCACAGTTTTCACCACGCATACACCCGTGCCGGCCGGCATCGACCGCTTCGAAACCGCCCAGATCCAGCACTTCTTCGAGGCGGGGCTTGCGCCTGACGTGCCGACCTCCCGCATCCTCGATCTTGGCCGCGAGAACTTCGCCGACGGCAACCCGTTCGTCTTCAACATGGCGGTCATGGGCCTGCGCCTCGCGCAGCGCGCCAACGGCGTGGCCAAGCTGCACGGCGAAGTGTCCCGCGGCATGTTCTCCGCGCTCTGGCCAGGATTCGATCACTCCGAGGTGCCCATCACCTCCGTGACGAACGGTGTGCACGTGCCGACGTGGGTCGATTCGAGGATTTCCAAGCTCGCCCGGGAACGGTTCGGCGCGGAAGCGGAAGCCATGGGCCGCTGGGACCTCGCCTACAACGTCAGCGACGCCGAGGTCTGGGCCCTGCGGCGCGAGATGCGCGCCTCGCTCGTGGAGGATGTCCGGCGCAGGCTCCGCGCGGCCTGGAAAAAGCGCGGCGCCGCCGACGCCGAGCTCGCCTGGACAGACTCCGTGCTGGACCCTGATGTCCTGACCATCGGCTTCGCCCGGCGTGTGCCCACGTACAAGCGGCTGACCCTGATGCTGCGCGAACCGGAACGGCTCAAGGCCTTGCTGCTGCACAAGGAGCACCCCATCCAGCTGGTCATTGCCGGGAAGTCCCACCCCGCGGACGATGCGGGAAAGAAGATGATCCAGGACCTGGTGCGCTTCACGGATGACCCGAAGGTCCGCCACCGCATCGTGTTCCTGCCCAACTACGACATCGCCATGGCACGCACCCTGTTCCCGGGATGCGACGTCTGGCTCAACAACCCGCTGCGCCCGTTGGAGGCCTGCGGCACGTCCGGCATGAAGGCGGCCATCAATGGCTCCCTCAACCTTTCGGTGCTCGACGGCTGGTGGGACGAGATGTACGACGGCGAAAACGGCTGGGCGATTCCGACCGCCAACAACGGTGCATCAGCGGACGAACGCGACGACATCGAGGCAGCCGCCCTGTACGAACTGCTCGAGACGCAGGTGGCGCCGCGCTTCTACGGCAACACGGTTTCGGAGGCGGCAGGGGCTGCCGGACCGTCCGCCACCGGGCACGAGAAGATCCCCACCCACTGGGTGTCCATGATCAAGCACACGCTCGCCCACCTGGGCCCGGCCGTCTCGGCCGAGCGCATGCTCCAGGACTACGTCAACGTGCTCTACCGGCCGGCTGCGATCTCCGGACGGCACGCGGTGGCGTCCTCCTTCAGCCAGGCCAAGGAACTCGCGGCATGGACCTCCAAGGTCCGCGCAGCCTGGCCCCAGCTCCACGTGGAGCATGTGGACTCCCTGGGCGTGTCCGAGGATCCGCAGATCGGTGACACCCTCGAGGTCAATGCCTACGTGGGACTGCACACCCTGACGCCCCAGGACGTGGCGGTGGAAGTCGCGTACGGGCAGGCCGAGGAAAGCGATGAACTCGCCAACGTGACACTCGTAGAGCTCGATCCGAAGGACGAACTCGGCAACGGCCGCTATTTGTTCACCGGCTCCATTGTGATCGACCGCTCAGGGTCCTTCGGCTATACGGTCCGCGTGCTTCCCAAGCACGACGCGCTGGCATCCAAGGCGGAGCTGGGCCTGATCGTCAACGCCTAAGCACGGCCCGGCGCCGCAAGCGCCGCCGGCTTACAGGAGCACCGCGATGACGGCCAGGTCCTTCCCGGCGTAGCTTTCGGCGTCCTGGAGGATTTCGCAGATGATGCCGAAGGACCTGTCGCTGCGGAAGGCTGCCGGCACCTGCCAGATGACCGTGAGGGGCTCCTCTCCGTTGTCGGAGATGGCGTCCGCGAAGTCGTGCAGTGAGTCGTTGAGTGCGTCCAGGTTGACGCCGTAGTGTTCCGGGAATTCCAGTGCTTCGCCGAAGGTGGCCAGCACTTCCTTCCTGGAATCGGCCGCCGGGACCACGAGGCTGCGGCGGCCGGCGTCGGCGACCTGGTCGGTCAGTTCCTCGATGGTCCAGGTGTCTGCGGAATAGATCTTCATGGCGCTATTTGCCCTCTGCTATGAACTTGAACGACTCGTAGTGGTCTGCCGTGTAGTATTTTTCGCCCGCCTTGCCCGCCACGATCCTGCGGGCGCCGCGGTCGGATTCACCGGGTGTGGGGACAGTGTACTCGCGGTAATATCCGCCGGATTTCCGGGGCAGGATGCGCTCAAAGTTGCCGAACGTCACGCCGTCGCGCCCGTAAGGGTACGGCCCGCCCCGGCGGATGAGCGCAAGGGTCCTGCGGCCTTCGGCGGGGAGCTGCGATTCCCGGATGGTGGCCAGGCCTGAAGGGTTGGGAACCGCACTGACCCCGGCCGTCGCCACTGGTCCGCGTGAGGCCGGTGTCGCGATCCCGGATTCCACCGGGGCGGGATCGCCCGCCTGCCTGCCTGCCTGCGGCTGGAGTCCACTGGACACGACAAGCGCCACTCCCAGCAACACCAGCAGCACCACGGCTGCCAACAACCTGCGCATGTTCACGCTTTCCCGTCCGGTGGTGCTAGGTGCGGTAGATGTTGATGGTGTTGGCCTGCACGACGTCCCGCTCGCCGGACGCCACCTCGAAACCCTGGCGCTGGTCATGGAGGTCGGATGTGGTCAGGCGCAGTTCGAACAGCCGCTTGGCTGTGCCGTCGTCGTTGACCGCTTGGGGAAGGGCGACCTGGATATCTTCCCGGCCGCCGTTGACCACAATCAGGCCGGCCATCTGCCCATCGTCCGAGCCCAGCAGCAGCTGCACCACCCGATGCCTGGGGTCATTCCAGCGTTCCATGGTCATGGGCTCGCCATTCTGGTCGTACCAAAACAGGTACGATTGCGCGTCCCGCACCGGATAGTCATGCGGCTGCCCGGCAAGGAATTCCTTGCGCAGCCGGATGACACGCTTGGTGCTCCGGAGCATGGCGTGCGATTCCGGCGTGCTGGTCCAGTCAAGCCAGGCGAGCGGGTTGTCCTGGCAGTAGGCATTGTTGTTGCCCTGCTGTGTGCGGCCCAGTTCATCGCCGGCCGTGATCATGGGGACCCCGAGGGAGATCATCAGCGAGGCCATCAGGTTCCGCTGGGTCTGAGCCCGCCGGGCAAGGATGGTTTCGTCCTCGGTCGGGCCTTCAAAGCCGTGGTTGTAGCTGCGGTTGTCGCCGTGCCCGTCCCGGTTCTGTTCCCCGTTGGCCTCGTTGTGCTTGCGGTCGTAGGACACAAGGTCGGCCATGGTGAATCCGTCATGGGCCGTGATGAAGTTCAGGGAGGCCAGCCTGGAGCGGCCTGACGGTTCGAAGAGGCTGGCGGAACCGGACATGGCATCTGCCAGCCGGGCCACGGAGCCGCCGTGGCCGCCGGCGTCGATGGCCGCGCGGTCGGCGAGCCAGAAGGAACGCATGGCATCGCGGTAATGGTCGTTCCAGTCAACCCAGCCGCCGGGGAAGCGGCCGGTCTGCCAGCCCCCGTAACCTACGTCCCAGGGTTCGGCTATGAGCTTGACCCGCGACAGTACCGGATCGGCCGCAACTGCCTTCAGGAAGGGGTGGTTCGGATCAAACTCATTGGCCGCGTTCCGGCAGAGAGTCACGGCGAGGTCGAATCGGAAGCCGTCCACGTGGAATTCATCCACCCAGTACCGGAGCGAATCCAGCACGAGCTGCACGACGCGCGGCTCGCCAAAGTTGAGTGTGTTCCCGCAGCCGGTGGTATCGATGTACCTGCCCTTGCCGTCCGTGCGGTAGTACTTCTCCTCCCCCAGCCCGCGGAAACAGACAGTGTTTCCGTCCGGTCCGCCTTCGGCGGTGTGGTTGTAGACCACGTCCAGGATGACCTCGATACCGGCGGCGTGCAGGAGCTTGACCATGCCCTTGAACTCATCCTGCACCGCCTGCGGCCCGGACGCCTGTGCAGACTGCGTTGCATATGCGGGGTGCGGGGCAAAGAACGCCGCTGTGTTGTAGCCCCAGTAATTCGTCAGGCCCAGGTTCTGAAGGTGCGGCTCGTCGAGGTGGAAATGGACCGGCAGCAGCTGCACCGCAGTAATTCCGAGGCCGGTGAGGTGCTCAATCATCGCAGGGTGGGCCATGCCGGCGTAGGTGCCGCGCAGCGCCTCCGGGATGTCCGGGTGCAGCATGCTCTGCCCGCGGACATGTGCCTCGTAGATGATGGTGTCCCGCCAGGGGGTGTGCAGCCTGTCGTCGGATTCCCAGTCGAAGTCGCTGGACATCCTCACGCTGGTGATCAGGTCGGCGCGCTGGTCCACCGCCCGCCCATAGGGGTCGAGCAGCAGCGGGTGCCGCTCGCCGTCGTCGAAATCCACTGTGGGGACCGAGAGAGGGAGGACCTGGGCGTCGGGGGCGGCACGCAAGCCGTAGCGCGAGCCGACGGCCAGCCCCTCGACAATGCCGTGGTGGACGCCGTCTGTGACGTTCGGCAGTGTCTCGATCCGCCAGCTGCCGCCGGGTGCCTGGTAGGCGATCTCCAGGGTCCGCACACCGGGAGCATAGACCGCCACGTTGGGGCTTCCGCCGGAGGAGCCGTCCGCGGCAGGCCCCGGGCGGAGAGTACTTACGCCAAGGGGAAACGCCCGGGAGGCGTCTACTGTGGAGGAGGCTGAGTCTACTAAGGGCATTACCATCGATTAAAGCTTAACTGTCACGTTCTAAATGCCGATCTATTCCGGCGTGTGACGTTTCGCTAATGTGGCGGCGCCGCTGCTGACCGGAATAACGCACCGAGGTGGAGGTATTTGTGAAGATTGCACTGGCCCAGATCATCACCGGTCGGGACGTGGAGGGCAACCTGGTCCTGGTGGCGGAGTACGCCCGCCGGGCCAAGGAAGGCGGCGCCGAACTGGTCGTTTTCCCCGAGGCCACCATGCGCGCTTTTGGGAATCCCTTGATCGGCATTGCTGAGCAGCTCGATGGCCCCTGGGCGGACCGGGTCCGTTCCATCGCTGCCGAGCTGGGCATCGTTATCGTGGCCGGCATGTTCACCCCGGGCGCGGCGTCCGCGGCAGGAGGCGGTAAGGTCCGGAACACGCTGCTCGTGACCGGCCCGGGCGTGGAAGCAAGCTACGACAAGGTGCATCTGTTCGACGCGTTCGGTTTCCTTGAGTCGGACACCGTGGACGCCGGAACGGGGCCTGTGACGTTCGATGCCGGCGGCCTCACCTTCGGCCTGGCCACCTGCTACGACATCCGGTTCCCGGCCCTCTTCTCAGCAAATGCCGACCGCGGAGCCGTTGCCAACATTATTTGCGCGTCCTGGGGTTCCGGCCCGGGCAAGGTGGACCAGTGGAAGCTGCTGGCCCGTGCCCGCGCGATCGACACCACAACCTATGTGCTTGCCTGCGGCCAGGGCGACCCCGCCACCGAGGGCATCGAAGCGCGCGGCGTGGCGCCCACCGGAGTTGGGCACTCCGCTGTCGTCTCGCCCTTCGGTGAGGTACTGGCAGAGCTCGACGGCGCCGCCGGCCTGCTGTTCGCCGACCTCGATCCCGCCGTCGTCAAGGAAGCCCAAACGAGGCTGCCCGTCCTGGCCAACCGCCGCTCGTTCTAGGCAGGCGTCGAGCGCAGCTTCCGCACCCGAGGAAGACCCTCCCGCACTTCCCGCAACTTAAGCGGAGACCCTCCCGCACTTCCCGCAACACAAACGGAAACCCTCCCGCACATGACGTGCTGGAGGGTTTCGCGTTTTCCCGCCAAAGGCGAGGGAGCGTTCCCAATTATGCAGCGAAAGGTGAGGGAGCGTCTCGAGAGGCTCGACGACCAGTAGACGACGGGAGGTGTCTAAGGACGGCAAAGCGGCCGCTGCGGACGCCACCCCGGCAGAGCGGGCTACTTCGTTGCGCGCTGGCGGGACACTTCGTAGAGGGAGATGCCGACGGCCATGGAGGCGTTGAGCGATTCCATGGCGGAGTCGATCGGGATCGAGACGATCTGGTCGCAGTTCTCGCGGACCAGCCGGCTGAGTCCCTTGCCTTCTGAACCGACGACGATACAGACCGGCTCGGTGGCCAGGGTGAGGTCCGGCAGGGAAACGTCGCCGTCGCCGTCGAGCCCCAGGACGAAGATGCCCATGTTCTTGAACTGCTTCAAGGCGTTGTTCAGGTTGGACGCACGGGCCACAGGCACGCGGACGGCCGCGCCGGCGCTGGTCTTCCAGGCTGAGGCGGTGACGCCTACGGAGCGGCGTTCCGGGACGATGACGCCGTGGCCGCTGAATGCGGACACCGAGCGGATGATCGCGCCCAGGTTGCGGGGATCCGTAATGCCGTCGAGGGCGACGAAGAGGGGTGCGTTCGCGACGTGCCCCTTCTTCCAGCGGTCCACGGTCTGTTCAGCCAGGTCATAGGCGTCCTGGTATTCATACGGCGGGATCTGCAGCACGAGGCCCTGGTGCACGGCATCGTCGGTCATCCGGTCGAGCTCCGGCTTGCCGGTTTCCAGCAGCGGGATGCCGCGTTCGGCAGCGAGTTTGAGGGATTCCTTGACGCGGTCGTCCATCTCGATGCGGATGGCCACGTGCAGGGCCTTCGCCGGGATCCCGGCCCGGAGCGCCTCCACGACGGAGTTGCGGCCCGTGACCACTTCCTCAGTGGCGCGGCCCTTCGGGCCGGACCGTGCACCGGCGCTGCGGCCGCCGCTGCCGGAGCGCTTGGCCTCGGAGCGCTCGGAGAGCTGCTTGTTCTTGTAGGCCTTGTGGTACGGGCGGTCTTCGGCCTTGGGGGTTGGCCCCTTGCCTTCGAGTGCCTTGCGGCCGTGGCCACCGGTTCCGGTGGTGGGGCCCTTCTTGAGCTTGCGGATTGCGCCCGGGCGACCGTTGTTGGCCATGAGTTCCACCCTTGGTTGTATTGAGTACGTCTGAACTCCAGTCTACTGACTCAAGTTAAATCGCTGACCGGGGCGGGTCGCTGCCGAAGGAATCAGCCGCGCTGAAGGCTCCACGTGGCACCGTCCGCGCCGTCTTCAACCACGACGCCGGCGGCCGACAGCGCGTCCCTGATGGCATCCGAGGCGGCCCAGTCCTTCCGGGCGCGGGCATCCGCGCGGGCGGCGAGCTGCGCCTCCACGAGAGTTCCGAGGGCGGACGTGGCCTGATCGTCGACGGCGGGCTGCGCGGCGTCGCTGATTCCGAGGACGCGGAGCATGTCGGTCACGCTGGTGAGCGCCTGCCGTGCCGCCGCGAAGTCCCCGGCGGTGAGCGCTGAATTACCGGCCCGGACGGTGTCGTGCAGCGACGCGAGGGCCTGCGGCACGTTGAGGTCGTCGTCCATGGCGGCGGCGAACGCGTCCGGCACCGTGCCGTGGCTGGCGAAAAGCAGGGAGCCGTCCGCCGACAGCGCCCGTACGGCCCTCGCGATGAAACCGTCGATGCGTTCGACGGCGGCGGTGGCTTCCTGCAGGGATGTCGGCTGGTAGTCCAGAACCGAGCGGTACTGCGCCTGGCCGAGGTAGTAGCGGACCACGCGGGGCGGGGCGAGTTCCAGCATTTCAGCGGGGCTGACCGTGTTGCCGACGGACTTGGACATCTTCTCGCCCTGGTAGGTGACCATGCCGTTGTGCATCCAGAAGTTGGCGAAGGCGTGGCCGGCGGCCTGCGACTGGGCCATCTCGTTTTCGTGGTGCGGGAAGCGCAGGTCCAGCCCGCCGCCGTGGATGTCGAATTCGGTGCCGAGGTACTTGGTGACCATCGCGGAGCATTCGAGGTGCCAACCGGGACGGCCGGCACCCCACGGCGAAACCCAGCTTGCCGTCGTCGGCTCGCCTTCCTTGTGCCCCTTCCACAGGGCGAAGTCCCGGGGGTCCTTCTTGCCGCGCGGGTCAGCGTCCGTGGCGCCCTGCATGTCGTCGAGCTTCTGCCGCGTCAGTGAGCCGTACTTGCTCCAGGAGCGCACGTCGAAGTAGACGTCGCCCGAGCCGTCCGGCGCCGGGTAGGCGTGGCCGCGGTCGATCAACTGCTGGATGAGGGCGTGCATTTCGGGGATGTGGCCCGTCGCCCGGGGCTCGTAGGTGGGCCGGGATACGCCAAGGACGTCGTAGGCCTTGAGGAACTCCTGCTCGTACCGGTAGGCCAGAGCCCACCATTCCTCTTCCGGTACGGTGTCGGGTTCATGCTCGAAGTCCGGGTGAAAGGACGCCTCGGACTTGGCAAGGATCTTGTCGTCGATGTCGGTGACGTTCCGGACCACGGTGACGCGGAACCCGCGGTACTCAAGCCAGCGCGTGAGCTGGTCGAAGGCGATGGCGGAGCGGATGTGCCCCACGTGAGGCATGCCCTGCACCGTGGCGCCGCAGTAATACAGGCTTACCTTGCCCGGTACCAGGGGAACGAAGTCGCGGACTTCGGCGGATGCGGTGTCGTAAAAGCGGAGGGTCACCGCTCCAGATTAGCCGATGCCCCTGTCGCCGCTTACTTTCCGCTCACGCGGTTCCGCTTACTTGCAGACATCGCCGATCCTGTTGTTCTGCCTGGTGAGCTCGGCCACCTGCTCCTCGCTCTTGTTCCCGAGTGATGTGCCGGCGACCTGCTTCATGACGTCGGCCATCTTCTGGATCGGGTCGGCGACTTCCTCGGCCACCTTGCCGGCAACCTCCTCGTAGTGCTTCGCGATCTGCTCCGCCTGCTGCTGCTGGTTTCCGGTGGGCTTGAACGTGTCGCTATTGAGGAAGGTGCAGCTCTCGCCCACGCTCATCCTCGGCGTACCGCCGCAGCCTGAAAGCAACAGGCAGGCAATCACGACGGCGGGAAGCAGCTTTTTCACGGGAGGTCTCCTGGTGTTGCGGTACAGATCGTGCCGGCGGGCGCGCCGCCGGTCCTTCTCCAGCGTAGGCGATTGCGCCTGTGGATGGTCAGGACGACGGGTAGACGAGGGCGGTGGCTATGGCGGAGATCCCCTCGCCCCGGCCGGTGAAGCCGAGTCCGTCGCTCGTGGTGGCCGAAACGCTGACCGGAGCGCCGGCGGCCTCTGTCAGGACGCGCTGCGACTCCTCCCGGCGGGGTCCGAACTTGGGTCGGTTCGCCACGAACTGCACGGCCACATTGCCGATCTCAAAACCGGCGGCCCGCACTATCCGTGCAGCTTCGGCCAGCAGGGTGACCCCCGAAGCGCCCGCCAGCTCCGGACGGTCGGTGCCGAAGTGCGTTCCGAGGTCACCGATCCCGCAGGCGGAGAAGAGCGCATCGGCTGCGGCGTGGGCCACGGCATCGCCGTCGGAATGACCGGCGAGGCCCCGTTCGTTGTCCCAGAACAATCCCCCGAGCCACAGTGGCCGGGGGTCGCTCTCCGGGGCGAAAGCATGGACATCGATGCCGATGCCGGTGCGGGGCAGGACCATCCTGGCGGGTTCCGTTTGGTTCTCTGAAGCCACCGTGTCAGCCCTCCACCCAGCGGACGCCCAGGGGCCCTTCGAGGAGGCCCTCGGCAATGATGAGGTCCAACGGCGTGGTGATTTTCAGGGACTGGCTGGCCCCGCGCACGGCATGCACCGGAACGCCGAGGAGCTCCACCAACATGGCGTCGTCGGTGACGGCCGCGGCCCGGTGCTGATCGAACCCGAGGGCGGCCTCGTGGGCAGCCTTCAACGTGTCCACGCTGAACCCCTGCGGTGTCTGCACCGAGCGGAGCTCCTGCCGCGACACCGTTCCCGTGACGATCTCCGGCGCGATGTCCGAGTCACTGCCGTCGGTGGCGGCAACCGTTTTGACCGTGTCCACCACCGGAATGACCGGGATAACGGCCGAAGCGCCGTTGGCCAGCGCCTGCGCCACGCGGTGGAAGACAGACTCGGGAGCCAGGGCGCGGGCGGCATCATGCACAAGCACGGACTCGGTGCCGTCCTCCAGTGCGGCCAGCGCCGAGCGGACGGAATCCGCCCTGGTGGCTCCGCCGTCGACCGTTGTCAGGAGCGGCCCCCCATCCGCCAACTCCAGCCTGAAGTCCTCGATGAGCTGCCGCAGTCCGGTTTCGCCCTCGGGCAGCGCAATACAGACCTGGCTTGCCACGCCGGCCGCGACGACGCCGCGGAGGGCGTGCAGCAGGATGGGTTCGCCTCCCAGCGGCACGGCCGCTTTGGGCATGCCGTAGCCAAGGCGCTGCCCGGAACCGGCGGCGACGAGGATCACTGCGGTGACAGGTCGTCTGGGTGCATCGTTCATGCGGACTAGCCTACGTCCCGGCCGCCCCGCTCCGCCCAACTCGTAGCCGCACACGCCGCTTTGGGGCGCCCGGATCGGTGCCTGCTGCCGCTACCTGGGAATTTTGGGCAAAAGAAAACCCCGGCGGCACTCTGCCACCGGGGTTCAATTCTCAGGAAGCCAAGACCTCGTCGAGAACGCTTGCGGCCTTCTCTTCGTCGGTCTTCTCAGCCAAAGCCAATTCTGAAATCAGAATCTGACGTGCCTTGGCCAGCATTCGCTTCTCACCTGCGGAAAGGCCCCGATCGTGATCCCGGCGCCACAGGTCGCGGACGACCTCTGCAACCTTGATGACGTCACCGGAAGCAAGCTTCTCCAGATTTGCCTTGTAACGACGCGACCAGTTGGTGGGCTCTTCAGTGAACTCGGCACGGAGCACATCGAATACGTGCTCCAAACCTTCCTTGCCCACTACGTCGCGTACCCCAACGAGGTCAACGTTCTCTGCTGGAACTTCAATGGTCAGATCACCCTGAGCCACCTTGAGCTTGAGATACATCTTCTCTTCGCCCTTGACGGTGCGCATCTTGATTTCTTCAATTTTTGCTGCACCGTGGTGAGGGTAAACTACTGTCTCGCCGACCTCAAAAACCATGTGGACTTTCCCCTTTCCCGCAGACCAGTTTATCACGATTAGGGCATACGACTGGCATGGATCCGGGTCGGGAACCGCGAGAATACGCGGAAAATGGGCCGAATCGGCCCCTCAGACCCCTTGACGAACGCGGATAATAGTGCATCGCCCACGTGCGAACAAGCGCTACGCGCGGGTAGCCAGGGAACCCCGATACAGCCTGAGGGACCCCTGAAATGGGCCCTATTGTGTACCGGCCGAATCCTCGTTTGGGCCCGTTTGCCGATAGGCTATGGCTGAAAACTGTTTCAAGACTTTCTAGGAGTGCGTGACGTGCGTTTCACTGCGATGAACCGGGGCCAGCGCGGCAAGTTGGCAATGGCGGCTGCCGCCCTGAGCGTGGGACTGCTCACCCTGACGGGCTGCGGCTACATCAACGCGCAGCAGACCTCCGAGCAGTATGCCGCGTCGGACGGAACGCGCTCCGACGTCGGCCCCCTGGAACTGCGGAACATGCTCATCGTCGCCGCCGACGAGAAGCAGCCGGGCCGCTTGATCGGCGCTGTGTACAACTCCTCGTCCAAGGACGTCAAGGTCACGCTGAGCGGCGCGGAAGGGGCCCAGACCGAGGTCTCCGTCGCGAAGAACTCCTACACGCTGCTCAACGACTCCACGGACGCCGCCATCCTGAGCACCGCGGGCGGCAAGCCCGGCTCCCTCGTGGACATCAAGGTCACCGAGGACGGCACCAACGTGAACAAGACCATCAAGGTGCCCGTTGTGGACGGCACACTCAAGGAATACCAGGCGTACCTCCCGGAGGGCAGCACCCCCGCGCCGACACCAAGCGAGACCGGCACGTCCCACGAGAGCACGGCACCGGCCACAGGCGGCCACTGACACTCTTTGGGGCCGACGGCCCACCGGCATGAAGAAGGAGGGGACCCCGCCGGGGTCCCCTCCTTCTTCATTGCTGCAGGCTGCGTGCTGCCGTGGCTACGGTTCGAACTTGTAGCCCAGGCCGCGGACGGTCACCAGGTACCGCGGGAGGGACGGGTCCGGCTCGATCTTGCTCCGGAGGCGTTTCACGTGGACGTCGAGCGTCTTCGTGTCGCCCACGTAGTCGGAGCCCCAAACCCTGTCGATCAGCTGGCCGCGGGTCAGCACCCGGCCGGAATTGCGCAGCAGCATCTCAAGGAGTTCGAACTCCTTCAAGGGCAGGGGCACCTGCTCGCCGCCGACGCTGACAACATGGCGTTCGATGTCCATCCGCACCGGCCCGGCCTGCACCGTGGAGGACACGAGTTCCTCCGGTTCGCCCTGCCGCCGGAGCACCGCACGGACACGCGCCACCAGCTCGCGTGACGAGTAGGGCTTGGTGACGTAGTCGTCGGCGCCCAGTTCGAGGCCCACGACCTTGTCGATTTCGGAGTCCTTGGCAGTCAGCATGATCACGGGGACGCTCGAACGCTGGCGCAGCTGCCGGCATACTTCGGTCCCCGAGAGGCCCGGCAGCTGCAGGTCCAGCAGCACCAGGTCCGCCCCGTTTCTGTCGAATTCGTTAATAGCGTCGAGGCCGTTGTCGACCACCTCCACCTCGAACCCTTCCTTGCCCAGCAGATAGGACAGGGGATCGCTGAACGATTCCTCGTCCTCAACAATAAGAATCCTGCTCAAGCGGTAACTCCTCGTTCATGGGCGCCGGCGGCGTCCTTTGGTTCCTTGGCATTCGGCGCCTGGCCTTCCATCTCCGGCAGGCGCAGCGTGAAAGTCGATCCCTGCCCCGGCTGGGACCAGAGGGTGACCTCCCCGCCGTGGTTGGAGATGACATGCTTGACGATGCTCAGTCCCAGCCCGGTGCCGCCGGTGTGCCGGGAACGTGCGGTATCCACGCGGTAAAAGCGCTCGAACACCCGCTCCTGGTCCTCGGCGGAGAGGCCTTCGCCCTGATCCGTCACGGAGATCGCGATCAGACCTTCCTTGGCGCGCACCCCGATCCCCACCCGGGTGTTCTCGGGCGAATAGCGGATGGCGTTGTCGATCAGGTTGCGCAGCGCCGTCACCAGGAGGTCCTGGTCGCCGTAGACCTTCGCGTCCACACGTCCGCCGATGACGATCTGGATGTTCTTGCTCTCGGCCGGCAGCTGCGAGCGGTCCACGGCTTCCGAGATCACGTCATTGATGTCCACGGGGTGGCCCTCTTGCGCCACGTTGGCCGCCTGCAGGCGTGAGAGTTCAATGATGTCCTGGACCAGCGCCGCGAGCCGGGCAGATTCCTTGTGCATGCGGGCGGCGAACCGCCGGACGGCCTCTTCGTCGTCCGCTGAAGACTCGAGCGCCTCAGCCAGCAGCGAGATGGCACCAACCGGTGTTTTCAGTTCGTGGGACACGTTGGCCACGAAGTCGTTGCGGATCTCTTCGGTACGGGTGATCTCGGTCCGGTCGTCGGCCAGCAGGAGGATGTATTCCTCGCCGAGCATCGCGGCCCGCACCTGGACGATGATGGTGCCCTGCCCAACCGGGCCGCGCTGCAGTTCCAGCTGCTTCTCCAGGATCACACCGTCCCGGCGCACATTGGCGGTCATGTCCAGCAGTTCCCGGTGGACCACTGTGTGGCCGCGCACCAGGCCGTAGGCGTAGGCTGCCGGACTTGCCCGGACCACGCCGTCGATGGCGTCCACCACCACGAAGGCCTTGCCGACGACCGCCAGCACCTCGGCGGCACCAGGAGGCAGGCCGGGCTCATCGAATTCGACGTCGACGATCTTGCGCTGCTGCTCGCTGACCCTGAACGCGAGCACGCCGAAGACACCGAACGACAGGCCGAGGAGGCCGGCGATGACACCGATGAGCATTGGATCCACGGCTCCAGCTTATGCTTTCGAAACTCCTGAACGGCCGCTCCGGGACCACAATGGGATGGATTCAGCTAACGTTCATCTAGAGGTGCGTAACAGTTCACCCGGCGCTGGAAGAGTGGCAGGTTGGACTGACGGAACGGTGACACGAGACTCTGGCTGCCATCGCGGCGGGGCGGGGTTTCCAAGGAAAGGACGCCTACGTGCGTAAGGTTTTTCAGGAAGAGCTCGCCCAGGTGGGCGAAGACCTCGTCGAAATTTCAAAGCTGGTCAGCGAGGCGATCAGCAAGGCAACGACGTCGTTTGAGGTTGCCGACGTTGACCTGGCACAGGATGTCATCGCGGCGGATGCCCGGATCGACTTCCTGCAGAACAGCCTCGATGAGCGCGCAATCGACATCCTTGCCCTGCAGGGTCCCGTCGCCAGTGACCTGCGCATGATCGTAGGCTCCCTGCGCATGAGCGCATCGCTGGAACGCATGGGTGACCTTGCACGCCACATTGCGCAGCTGGCCCGGCTCCGCTTCCCCTCCACCGTCATCCCGGCGTCCCTGACAGAGACCTTCAAGAGCTTTGCCGAACAGGACATCCTGATCGCGAACAAGCTCACAGAGCTGCTGGAGACCAGGGACCTCGAAGTGGCCCGCGACATCCTCAAGGCAAACACGGCGGTGAACGACCTGCACCTCAGCGTCTTCAAGGCCATCGCCCGCAGCGACTGGCAGGAATCCCCCGCCACCACCGTGGACGTCGCCCTGGCCAGCCGCTACTTCGAGCGTTTCGCCGACCACGGCGTGTCCGTGGCCCAGAAGGTCACCTATCTCGTGACCGGCGCCTGGCACCCGAACAGCAGCGTCGAGCACGGCTGACGTTCCCGTCCCAACAGCAAACAACGGCGGCTGGTCCCCTCAGGTGCCCATCCGCCGTCGTTCGTTCTAGAGCGCGCGGAGCCGTTACTTTTTGCCCTGGTTGGCCACGGCCAGGATGGCTTCGGCGGCCGCCTCGGGGTCGAGGTAGGTTCCACCCGGCTTGACGGGCTGGAAGTCCTCGTCCAGGTCGTACACCAGCGGGATGCCGGTGGGGATGTTCAGGCCGGCGATGGCGTCGTCGCTGATGCCGTCAAGGTGCTTCACCAGTGCACGCAGGGAGTTGCCGTGGGCCGTGACGAGAACGGTCTTGCCGGACTTCAGGTCTTCCTTGATGTCTGATTCCCAGTACGGAAGCAGCCGGACGAGGACGTCCTTGAGGCACTCGGTACGGGGCAGGTCATCGCCCAGGTCCGCGTAGCGGGGGTCACGTGCCTGGGAGAACTCGGAGTTGTCGTCCAGGGGCGGCGGCGGGGTGTCATAGGAACGGCGCCATTCCATGAACTGTTCCTCGCCGTACTCGGCGAGGGTCTGGGCCTTGTCCTTGCCCTGCAGGGCGCCGTAGTGGCGCTCATTGAGGCGCCAGTCGCGCTTCACCGGGATCCAGCCGCGGTCGGCCTTGTCCAGTGCGATATTGGCGGTGTTGATGGCCCGCTTCAGGAGCGACGTGTAGAGGATGTCCGGGAGCACCTCGTGCTCAACCAGGAGCTCACCCCCGCGTGCTGCTTCCTCGCGGCCCTGATCGTTAAGGTCGACGTCCACCCAGCCGGTGAACAGGTTCTTGGCGTTCCATTCGCTGTGGCCGTGGCGCAGCAGAATCAGCTTGTAAGTCATGATTTTCATCCTAGCCGAGCAGACGCCGCCGCTGCCGAGCGTTACATTGCCGCACGGTAGTCTGGGGCGGTGGTGCAGAAAGCAGAGCGCGTGGCGAACCCTGAACACCGGGGCAACCGGGGCAACCGCCGGCGGCCCGTCGGGAACATCACCCGCGGTACCACCAACCCGAACCGCATGCGCCGCCTGGACCGCTGGCTGGCCGGGCCGCAGGCTTGGCGGCTCCGGTCGGCGGCTGACCCGCTCGTGGTCGACCTGGGCTACGGCGCATCCCCTGCCACCGCCGTCGAACTTTTTGAAAGACTTGCCGTAGTCCGGCCCGATGTGCGCGTGTGCGGCATCGAAATAGAGCCGGACAGGGTGCGGGTGGCCAAGGCCCTGGAACGTCCGGGTCTCAGCTTCCTTGAGGGCGGCTTTGAGCTCCCCGTGCCTGGCCGGCCGGTCCTGGTGCGGGCCTTCAACGTGCTCCGCCAATACGAGGAAGCGGACGTCCCGGGCATCTGGCGGCTGGTGCAGGACAGGCTCGCGCCGGACGGGCTGTTCATCGACGGGACCTGCGACGAGATCGGCCGGCGCGTCACGTGGATCGCGCTGGATGCCGCGCGCCCGCTGACCCTGAGCATGTCCGTGCGCTTCGGCAGTTTCGAGCTGCCGTCCGATGTGGCCGAACGCCTGCCTAAGGCGCTCATCCACCGGAACGTTCCCGGCGAACGCGTCCACGCGCTGTTGCAGGCCATGGACCAGGCGTGGCTGGAATCGGCGCCGCTGGCATCCTTTGGACACAGGCAACGCTGGACGGCCATGTGCCGGGCGCTGCTAGAGGGCGGGTGGCCGGTTCACGACGGACCCTCGCGCTGGCGGCTGGGGGAACTCACCGTCGGCTGGGAAGCGGTGGCACCGGAGGCTTAGGGGCTGGCCTTCACCAGGGGCCGTAGGGGCCCCTGGTGCGGCTCCCGCCGCGGCCGGCGTCCTTGACCGCCGGGCGGACGTCCGCCAGGTAGATGGATGCCGCCACCACGGCTGCCAGGCCGAACAGGCCGAAGGGCCCGATCAGGCCGCCTCCCCCGCCGCCGAGCACGGACAGCGCACCGACGGCCATGCTGCCGCCGGTCACCGCAAGCCAGAACGTCTTGGTCCGTTTGCCTACTGCTTCGAAGGCGTTGGCCCTGTGGCGGACACAGTCAAAGAAGGCCCACACTTCCAGGGCCAGCGCCACCAGGCCCAGGATGTAGTAAACCGCGTCCTCGACAACTTTGATCAGTACTGTTCCGTCCACGCGTCAAGCCTAACTGTCCAAGGCGTCCAAAGCCTGCTGCAAATCGGACCAAAGGTCTTCGACGTTTTCGATCCCCACGCTGAGCCGTACCAGGTTGTCGGGGACGCTGACTGGCTCAGCCGTGTGCCGGCGTCGTCGTTCAATGAGCGACTCCACACCGCCGAGCGATGTGGCGGGCAGCCACAGCTGCAGGGCACGGACCAGCTTGTCGGCGGCGTCGGCGCCGCTGAGGCCGCCGACCGGCGCGACCTGGATGCACAGAATGGAACCGAAACCGGACATCTGGGACTTGGCGCGGTCATGGCCCGGATCGGTGGCCAGGCCCGGGTACCGGATACCTTCGACCCGGTGATGCGTGGCCAGCCGTTCGGCCAGGACTGCCGCCGACCCCTGCGAGCGTTCGATCCGCAGGGCGAGGGTCCGCAGCCCCCGCAGTGCCAGCCACGCTTCGAACGGGCCCGCGATTGCGCCGTGGATGGTGCGGTGGTGGAGCAGCGTATCCCGCAGTTCCTGGTTGGACGTCACCAGGGCCCCCAGCACGACGTCGGAATGCCCCGCCAAATATTTGGTCACCGAGTGAAGGACGACGTCGGAGCCCAGGCTCAGCGGCTGCTGCACCAGAGGTGTGGAAAAGGTGTTGTCCGTGACAACGACCGCTCCGGCATCGTGCGCCGCCTGGGTCAGCGCCCGGATGTCAGCGATGCCAAGCATGGGATTCGTCGGGCTCTCCAGCCACAGCATGGCCGCCGGGTGGCCGCCCGCGGGGGCAAGCTGGGCGATGACGGCGTCGGTGTCGGCAATGTCCACCAGTCGGAGCTCGAAGAAGCCCTTTTCCGCCAGTTCGGAGGCCATCACCAGCGAGCCGGAGTAGCTGTGCGTGGGCATCACCAGCGCTCCCCCGGCGGGGATGAGCGAGAGGGCTGAGCTGACGGCCGCCAGGCCGGAGGCGTAGAGGAGGCCAGGCAGCGCGGCACCCTCAAGCTGGCCCAGCGCTTCCTCGAACGGGTCCCAGGTGGGGTTGGAGTAGCGGCCGTAGCCGCGGTCGCCGTCGTCCAGGGCTCCCGTACCGAAATACGTGGAGGACAGCACGATGGGCGCGTTGACCGGCTCGTCCCGTTCGCGCGGGGGGCGGCCGGCGGCCACAACCACCGTCTCAGCCGAGAGGGATGCGGCATGGTGTTGGGAAAGGCTCATGAACAAAGCGTACTTTGGGCTCCTGCCGCGCGGAAAAGCGGTGGCTGGCGGGGGTCCCTGTCGGTGACTTGTCAGTGAGACCTTGTCAGTGGGAGTGGGTAGGCTGGATGAGTGAATAATCAGAGTCCCGGACTTTTCATCGCTTTCGAAGGCGGTGACGGCGCCGGCAAGTCCACGCAGGCCGCCCTGCTGGCCGGGGCCCTTGAATCCCGAGGCCTGACCGTGCTGCGGACCCGGGAACCGGGCGGAACGCCGATCGGCGAAAAACTGCGGTCGCTGGTGCTGGACCACGGTAACGGGCACATCGATGCCCATACCGAAGCGCTGATTTTCGCGGCGTCCCGCGCTGCCCACGCCAGCCAGGTGATCCGGCCTGCGCTGGAGCGCGGCGAAGTGGTGCTGACGGACCGGTACATCGACTCTTCCGTCGCCTACCAGGGGGCGGGGCGGGATCTGGGCACGGACGCCGTCCGCAGCGTCAATGAGTGGGCCACTTCCGGGCTGCAGCCTGATCTCACCGTGCTGCTGGACGTGGACCCGGCAGACGGCCGCAGCCGCCGCACGGCCGGTGACGCCGCAGAGGACCGGTTGGAATCGGAAGCCGACGAATTCCATGCAAGGATCCGGCAGGCGTTTCTGGACCTTGCCGCGGCGCGTCCGGACAGCTACCTGGTACTTGAGGCGCAGCTGTCCGTGGACGAGCTTGCCGCCCGCATCCTGGACCGCGTGGACCGGCTGCTGGCAGCCACCGGCAGGAGCCGGAAATGACAGTATGGGATGACCTCCAGGGCCAGTCAGCCGTCGTCGCACAGCTGCAGCAGGCCGCAACCGGTGATTCACCCACGCACGCCTGGCTGTTCACCGGGCCGCCGGGCTCGGGCAGGTCAAACGCCGCCAAGGCCTTTGCCGCGGCCCTCAACTGCGATCAGGACGACGTCTCCCGGCGCGGCTGCGGCGAGTGCCACGCCTGCAGGACCATCCTCGGCGAAACCCACGCCGACGTCGTCTTCGTCCGCACCGAAAAGGTGACCATCACCATCGAGGAGGCCCGGGAGCTCGTATCCACGGCAGGCAACAGGCCCTCATCAGGCCGGTGGCGGATCATCGTGGTGGAGGACGCGGACCGCATGGCCGAGCGGACCACGAACGTTCTGCTGAAGGCCATCGAAGAACCCACACCGCGGACCATCTGGATGCTGTGTGCTCCCTCCCCGGCGGACGTCCTGGTCACCATCCGGTCGCGGTGCCGGGCGGTAGCCCTCCGGCTCCCCCCGGCGGCCGACGTCGCCGCGCTGCTGGTAAGCCGCGATGGCGTCGATCCGGCCGTGGCCGAAAGCGCCGCACGCACAGCGCAAAGTCATGTCGGGATCGCCCGCCGACTGGCCCGCGACGCCGAGGCCAGGCAGCGCCGGCTGGAGACTGTCCGCTTTCCGCTGGGCCTCCGGGGCATTACGGCCGCCGTGATGATGGCTGATAAGCTGGTCAAGATCGCCACCGAGGAGGCCAACAGCTCCAATGAGGAGCGGGACGCCGCCGAGAAGGCCGCACTGTTGGCCACGCTGGGCGCCCCCGAGACCGGAACCCTGCCGCCGGCCATGCGCAGCCAGGTGAAACAGCTTGAGGATGATCAGAAACGGCGCGCTAAGCGGTCCATCACGGACTCCCTCGACCGGACGCTGACCGACCTCCTCTCCTTTTACCGGGACGTGCTAATCATCCAGATGGGGAATTCCGTGGAGCTCGTCAACGTTGAGTTGAGGAGTGAACTGGAGGATTTCGCTGGCCGCTCGGGACCGGAGGTCACCCTCGCCAGGATGGATGCCATCAACAAGGCGAGGAAACGCATCACCACTACCAACGTCGCACCGCTTTTGACCATCGAGGCAATGGCCGCCGGCCTGGTCTAGGCCGAAGCCCAGTCCTGCCTTGCCTGACGCCGCCAAACGCTCTGCCCCAAGGAGAACCGCATGATGTCCATCCCTCCCCTGACCGCGCGACCGCGCTCATTCGCGGCTGCAGTGCGGGCTGCCGGAGCCATGGCGGCAGTCCTGTTGCTGACATCGTGCAGCTTCCTCGGGCTTTCCAAGGACGGCAGCCAGGGGAACTCCACGGGGCAGGCCGATCCTTCCATCGCTGCTGAGGCTCCGGAGGGGCTGGAGGAGTTCTACTCCCAGAAGGTGGTTTGGGAGCCGTGCGAGGACAAGATGCAGTGTGCCAAGGTCAAAGTGCCGCTGGATTATGCCAAACCGGACGGCGAGACCATTGAAATCGCAGCCCTGAAAATCGCAAGCACGGGCAAGAAACAGGGCAGCCTGATGGTCAACCCTGGCGGACCAGGGGCCTCCGGATATGACTTCGTGCGGGACGCCGGAGTCAGCAACTTCTCTGACAAGGTGCGGGCCAACTTCGACCTCATAGGCTTCGACCCCCGCGGGGTCAAACGGTCGGCGCCTGTGACGTGCCTGACCGACAAGGAGAGGGACGAGGCCAGGGAAAAGATCTATGCTCCCGAGACGGACGCCGGTCTCGCGACCATGCTCGCCGACAACAAGGCCATTGCGCAGAAGTGTGCCCAGAAGACAGGGCCGGTGCTGGGCCATATCGACACCGTCAGCGCAGCGAAGGACCTCGATGTCCTCCGCGCTGTGGTGAATGACGCCAAGCTCAACTATGCGGGCTTCTCCTACGGAACCTTCCTCGGCTCCACGTACGCCTCGCTGTTCCCGGACAAAGTTGGGCGGATGCTGCTCGATGGAGCGATTGATCCTTCCTTGGGCGCTGAGGAGCTCACCCTGGGCCAGGCCAAGGCCTTCGAAAAGTCACTCCGCGCCTACGTCGAGCACTGCCTGCAGCAGGAAGACTGCCCGCTGAGCGGGACCATTGACGACGGCGTACAGCAGATCAGCGACGTCATCCAGTCGGTTATCGCAACACCGCGTGCTGCAAAGGACGGACGGATCGTAGGCGGCAATGCCTTCGTCAGCGGCCTCATCGTTCCCCTGTATGCCAATGAAAACTGGCCGGCCCTGACGCAGGCCCTCGATGCCGCCATGAAGGGCGATGTCAGCCTCATGCTGCGCCTGGCGGACCTGGGAGCCAACCGCAACTCGAACGGAAAATACACGTCGAACACCACGTTCGCCTTCTCCGCCATCAACTGTCTTGACTACCCCATGACCAGCGATCCTGCAGCCATGCGGGCGGAGGAGCAGCAGCTCCGTGCGGCGTCACCGACACTTGGGTACTTCTTTGCCTACGGTGGCACCAACTGTGCCAACTGGCCATACAAGAACGTTCGGGCCACCCCGGAGGCCGCAGAGTACACGGGCTCAGCCCCGATCGTGGTGGTCGGTACCACCGGAGATCCCGCGACCCCCGTGGAATGGGCCAGCGCCCTGCGCAAGCAGCTGGGCAACGCTTCCCTGCTGACATGGAAGGGCCAAGGGCACACGGCCTATGGTCGGGCCAACAATTGCATCAGGGACGCCGTGGACTCGTACCTGGTGGATGGCAAGGAACCTGCGGACAACACCGTCTGCTGATCTGGCTGCCGATCGTCTGATTAGCGCCCCGTTCCGACCCGCACACCACCTCATTTTGACCCGGACGCAGGGACTCTATTACAGTTGACTCTTGCATGAACCGGCCGGGTTTTCCCGGTTGTTTGATGCGGTGCTTCCTTAGCTCAGTCGGTAGAGCGTTTCACTCGTAATGAAAAGGTCATCAGTTCGATTCTGATAGGAAGCTCGGGATAAACCCCGGACAGCCCCTAAATCTAGGGGTTTCCGGGGTTTTTCGCTGGTTGCGCCATGCGTACCGCTCAACGGCAGGGCACACTTATGGCACACTTTGACCCGCGGTGCGAAAGAGTACATGAAACGAGTTTAGGCAGCGGTGCCTAGATAGGGGCCCCGTTGTTTGCAAATGCCGGCTCCGCGTCTGGCTTGGTGGGTTAGAGATGCGCGCTTGTGAAGCAGACCCGTCGTTGCCTGGGAATTGACTACGCGCGCACGTCCCGCCCTGAACAGGACGACCGCCCAGGTTCGAAGCACGGACTCGATACGATGCAGCCGAACAGCCGTTTGGTCAACTCATGATGCCGCGGGAAATAGCTATAGTGAAAACCGGAACCGGGGGGTGAACGCTTTGCAGGAGTCAATCGCACAGATCAAGCGCCGTGCCATTGAGGTCGCGACCCAGACCCTGGCGACCCATTGGGTCGACGGCAGCGGTGAATGCCCCCTGCCCGTAGACGCTACGGTTGTAGCAGAACGGGCCGGTGCCAATGTGTTCCTTGCTGATCTCAGCTCTTACCAGCTCGACGGCTCGATTTACATGCCACCCCGAGGGCAGGGAAAGCCCGAGATCCTGATCAATCAGGCAAACCCCGTGACCCGCCGGCGCTTCACCTGCGCTCACGAGCTCGGCCACATGATGGACCCGCGGCGGGACGTTGACAGGGATACCGGCTACACGGACAACCGCGACACGCTGTCATCCACGGGCACGGATCCACGCGAGATCTTTGCTAACAACTTCGCAGCTGCGTTGCTGATGCCCTCCGATGAGGTCGAATGGCTTGCCGCCGAACTGGACCTTTACGGGCTGGCGCGTCGGTTCAGAGTTTCAACAGAAGCCATGGCACATCGACTGAAAAACTTGAGGTTATCCGTCATTGACTAGTGCCACCGATACAAGCCAGGACGAAGCAGGCACCGCGAACATGCCGGCAGGAGCGAATGTGCAGGTCGCCAGAGAGCTGGCACGCTCAGCACCTCGCCAGGCAGCAGCCACAGACGACCGGTTAGAGAACGAATCCAGCCGAGCTGAGCTGAATGTTCACATTCCAGGTGCAGCGGCTATCGCTTCAGTTCGAAGGATCACGCCCTTCCTCTTTTTTCTCCAGGTCTACGCAGACGTGATGTATCCGAATGTCAGCAACCCAGCAGCACGGGTCTCAAGGTTCAAGGCAAAGAATCCGAAAGTATTCTGGTTTCATTGGTTTCTCGACATGATCATTCAGGTCATGCTCGTTGCGGTCCTCCTCGGCGGCAGCGCCCTGATTGTCTTTAACGGGCTGAAAACAACGTTCGGGGGCCCGTAGATAAACGGGGTCGTGCACGGAGTGCACTCCCTCAGGAGCCTGGCGGTGAGGCGCGAGGCACTCAAGCGGCTCAGGTCGGTGCGGACGTAGGTCGCACTCGATACCGCCAGCTATATGGATGACCTGGAAGCGGATAACTGTCGGGACTGGAATGGGTGCTATGTACCCGAGCGGCCTGATACGTGGATGGCCTCACTGACCGGCACCGCGACGTCGGCCGTCGGCTATCATCTGCCATCGCCGGGTCCGAAAACCCGGAGCTGGAGTCTGCACAAGAGCAGCCGCCATCCAACGAAGTACCCACACCTCCACAGCCCCAGTTGGCCCGAATAGGCAAGCTGATGGTGTTCGTGCAGGACACCATCGGCTACCCGTCTCGGTCGAGCACGTCGGGTCGGAGCCGACCTTGACGGCGTGGCTGCAGCGCCGATGGGAGGAAGCGCGGGTCGCAACGCTCGCTCTGCTTACCGAGAAGGACTGGCGATGCCGCCAAGGTGGCAGGCACCTCCACGAACGAAGGCTGACGAAGCCCGGTGGCAGGTATGACTCGGCACGCAGGTCGACGACTCTTGGCTTCTGCGCCTGGCAGCGGAGGAATCTGAGGCGTTCTAGCCAACGCTGTCAGCGATGGTCGAAAAAGAGAGCCATTTCGTGGGCGTCACAATGGCTCAGTTTTCGACCGTCACCGGCAAACGCCTGAACGAAGTGGCCATGGAAGCCAAACACGCTGGTCTCGGCCGGGTGCGTCCCATCACCATTCACTTTCTAGCGCTCATTGCATCTTGTGCCCATGACGTTTCCCGGGATGAGTGAACCTTCCGGTTCCCGCCAGTCAGCCGGGCCCTTTGATGTCACACATGGTCGTTAGCATGCTCCCATGACAAGCCAAGCACTCAATCGAGAGCCCCCGGCCCTTTGGCTTCGAAGAACCACCGGTTCCGTGTATCTTCTGGATCTGGCTGCGAACGCCCTGACTCGCTTCGCTGCTGCCGACGAACCTGCTGTGGACCACCTTGTGGTGGGAACAAGTTGCTTGCGACGTGACGGGCAGGCTCTCCCAGTCCACCGGATCCTCCGCTTGGAATTAGGGCAGCCAGCATTGTTCTTTTTTAGGAGGTGCGGACCAACGACCCGGATGTGCCAACTCTGCGGGCAATTAGCCGGGTAGTCAACTTAGCTAACCTGGCTGAACTGAAAGGACAAAGCGACCTGTGACGACTGCTGAAGAATACTACGGGTACTACGCACGGCACGGACTGCCCGGATGGTTTGGGCGCCTAGGACGCCTGAGGCAGGCTATCATCCGGTGCGATGGCCCAGAGGTGCTGGACATCCTGCGTAGCCGGTGCAAACTCGATCCCAAGGATCCTCTGGGTTGCTGGATTTGGACTGGCGCGAAGCGTTCGGGCTACGGCTTCATCGGTCGTGGACCAACCAACCGTCTCGCGCATCGTGTGGCCTGGGAAGCCGCCCGGTCCTTCACAGAGGAGTTGGGGGCGCTGAGCGTCCACCACACGTGCGGAATCCGACTCTGCATCAATCCACGCCACCTCGCTGCAGTCACCCACCTCGAAAACGTCGCGGAAATGCTCGGTAGGAGAAGCTATCTGCGCAGGATCCATGAGCTGGAGGAGGCTCTTCGCCAGTTTGCTCCAAATCATCCTCTCCTCACGCGGCGGCCCAAGCCGCTTCCTCCGGAGGAGTGAACTGTTGAGCATGAGCGAAAAAATACCCATAGTTTGCGTTGGAGACTGGCACGGTGATCAAAATTGGGGAATCCGGGCCATAAAAAGCGCCGCAAGGAGTGGGGCTAAGACCATAGTCCACGTCGGCGATTTCGGCCTGGACTTTCCTGGGCCAAAGCGAGGGCGCTACGAATCAAAGCTGAACTGGTACTTGGTTGAATACGGGATGACTCTGGTCCTGTCCCCGGGGAACCACGATAACGCTGAGACGGTCTCAAGGCTTGAAATTGAGGATGATGGACTCGCCTATTTTCGCAGCAACATCAAGATCCTCCCCAAGGGTGGCCGGACAACAATCGACGAACTCCATATCGGGGGTTTGGGGGGCGCTTTCAGTATCGACCAGGCCTGGCGCCGAGAAGGCAAGGATTGGTGGCCAGACGAGGAGCCCACCGAGGAAGAGGCCAAACGACTGTTAGGCGGCGGCTCCATAGACATCCTCATCACTCACGATGTGCCAGCAGGCGTACCAGTAAGGAGCAGCCTGAACCTCACTCCTGAAATGCGCAAGCGTGCCGAACGTACCAGGACGCTGTTGCGTGAAGTCGTCGACGAGGTCATTCCCTCTCATGTCTTCTGCGGGCATTGGCACCAAAGATTGATCCACTACCTGAATCATGCAGACGGAAGCGAAACGCGCGTCGACGTGCTCAACATGGAGAACTCCCGGGAGGGTAACGCTGTGCGCTTGTGGCCCGGGGACTTGCCACTGCTTGTGGAGCCACTCATTATCGGTGGCACTTAGCTTCAGCGAAGGCGCAGCTTGGCGCAGCTAGAGCCCCACGTCACGCAGCAGTACTGAACCGTCCCGGGAATCATGCCGCCTGTTTGTTGGCGGCGTCGTCGGGTAACGGGCCGGTTTGTAGATCATAATATGTCTGCTCATATTCCTCTGGCGTCTGGTGATCCAGGGCGGAATGCAGGCGTAACGGATCTTCGGGACGTGCACGCCTCTTGCCAACCAGTCCGCGCCGAGCGCTAAGCTAATCCAAAGGGGGGGAAATGACGACGAAGCCTAAGGACCGTAGCGGGGCGTTGGCCGACCCCAGCATCCGCGTCCTCGCTTGGATCGTCGGCATAGTGGTGCTCGGCAATGGCGCTATGTTCATCTCCAGTCAACTAGGCGTGTCTTGGGGGTCTAACGGAGATCGACCGACTAGCGCCTCTCGTCCGTCCGTCCAAGCCTCTCGTCCGTCCGTTCAAGCCTCTCGTCCGCCCGTTCAAGCCTCTCGTCCGCCCGTCCAACATTATGCTGAAGGCTACGTGCCCACCGACCAGGAGATCGAAGAGGCGCAACAAGAGTCGTGGGAGAAAGTCTTCGGTAAGCGGTGGTCATGTTTCTACGACCCGACCATGAACGAGAATTGGCACGACGACGTGCGCTGCACTAGCGGAGCAAAATCATATCGCCCCATCCTTCTCGCCGACTGGGGGTTTGTGACCGAAGAAGACATGCGCGCGGCCGGTCAAGACTATGAGAACCACCTAAACTCCGGCGTCAAGCCCTAAGAGGTTCCGCCGGTAGGTGGGGTCGTGCTGGATTTAACGGCGCAGGCACAAGCTTTGATAAACACGTGTTTGTCTAGAACCAGTGTTGCCTCGGGAAGCTTGTGCCTGTCGTCCCATCACCCGTCATGAATCCCCTCTGGGCCCAATTCGAGGCCCTGATTCCGCCCGTGATCGACACCCATCCTTTGGGGTGCCACCGGCCCCGGGTGTCGGACCGGGTCGTGTTCGACAAGCTTGTCCAGGTCCTCGTGCTCGGGGTCATGCACGAGAAGATCGCCGATACGTCCTCCCAAACGAACGCTGTGTAAGGACGGGGGCTAAATCCGCACCGCGGTCAGTTGCCCCTGAAGATCAGCTGTTCTACCTGCTCGGGTTCAATGCTGAGGTCTTGTGCCCATTCGGTCATACAAGCCGTGTACTTGCGATAGCTGCCGGCGCTGTGCCAGGTAAGCCACAGAGTGAACCGTCCCGGGAATCATTCCGCCTGTTTGTTGGCGGCGTCGTCGGGTAACGGGCCGGTTTGTAGATCATAATATGTCTGCTCATATTCCTCTGGCGTCTGGTGATCCAGGGCGGAATGCAGGCGTTCATTGTTGTACCAGTGGACCCACTCGAAGACGATTTCCATCACGTCGGTTTCGGTCTTCAACGCCCCGCTGCGGAACGGTGAGTCCTTCGCGACGGCCTCGTTCTTGAACAACCCCATCACCGTCTCGGCGGCTGCATTGTCATAAGCATCACCCACGCTGCCAATGGACGGTTCCAGGCCCTCCAGGGCCAGGGTGTCCGTGTAACGGATCGAGGTGTACTGGCTTCCCGCATCTGAGTGGTGGATCAGTCCCGCCGGTGCCGGGCGGCCGGTGTGTTCGCGCCGCCACAGGGCCATCCGCAGGCAGTGCTCGACGAACGCGGTGTCCTTGACGGTTGAGGTTTCCCAGCCGACGATCGCCCGGGAGTAGAGGTCGATGACCAGGGCGACGTAGACGAATCCGGAGTAGACCGGGACGTAGGTGAAATCAGTGACCCAGATCTGGTTCGGGGACGGGGCGGTGAAGTCCCGATTTAGCAGGTCGCCGGCTCGGCGGCCGTCTTTGCCGGGGATTGTGGTGCGGGTCTTGCGTCCTCTGATGAGGCCGTTCATTCCCTCTTCGCGCATGAGCCGGTCCACGGCGTGTTTGGAGGCTTCCGGGAAGCCGTTACGGCGCAGCCACTGTGTCATTTTCCGCCGTCCGTAGATGATCTCGGGCCGGGGTCGTCCCTTCGCGTCGGGGACTTTCAAGGCCCGGAGCGCATCGGTGATGCGGGCGTCTTCGATGGTGCGCAGGGCTGGCAGGCGTTTCTTCCACGCCCGGTAGGTTCGTGCGGCGACCTGAACGCCCTGCTCCCGCAGGACGGCACAGATCGACTCGACCGCATAACCAACAGCGCGCATTTCGTCGATAAATCGACAAATCAGCGGCGGCGAGGGTCGAGTTCCCTCGCGAAGAAAATCGAAGCCTGTTTGAGGACCTCGTTGGACTCTTTCAAGTCCCGCACCTCAGCCCGGAGCCGCTTGATCTCCTCCAGCTCATCACTGCTGGGCCCGGTCTTCTCACCGGCATCGATCTGGGCCTGGACAACCCACCGGCGCAACGATTCAGCGCCGACCCCGAGCTTCGGCGCCAGTGCCTTGCAAGCAGCATAGACAGACGGGTATTCGGACAACCGATCCATGGTCATGCGCGCTGCACGGTCACGGACTTCGGGCGGGAACTGCTTGGGCACAATCACTATCTTTCTCAACAGAAGATAGCGGCATCAAACCCGGGACGGTTCAGTACACGACCTGACCTGCGACGCCGCAGCATGGCATCCTTGTGTCGTGTCAAACAACCCCACGAAGAGGCAGCACGTGGTCTCGCAAGCGCTCTTGAACCGGTTCACGTCCCCGGACGGGTTCATCACCGCTTTCGACCTTAGGTATGGAGTATCAAACCTCCGGACTTCAAAGGCCATTGGCTTCGAGATGAACTTCGTAAAACACGAGCCGGATGCCATCGAAACGGTGTGGCGGGAGGTTGAAGAGCTGATCAGGCCAGCACTCTCAGAAGTCGACCAGCAATCAGGACGGCTGTCGCAATCGACCGAGAGAGTAGTCAAAGACCTCGTGGCGCTCCATTTCGCACGCAGTCTAGCCACCTCTGCCGGTCACTCAAAGGCTCTCGTGAATGCTGAGCTGAAGGTTCGAAGCAACAAAGCGAACCTGGCACGACTGGCGAGAGCCAAGTACAGCGGCCTGCATCTCGACTTCGCATCGAGCATTCACGCTGAGATCGCCGACGAGATTATCAATGCTGTCCGCGACGAGGAAGCAACGGGCAAAGTCTTTCGTGATGATGTCCTGAGGTACTTCGAGGTCACCCGTACCAGCCTGTCCGCGTTCCGCCTTATGGTGCGCCCCCTGATGGGAGAGGCCGAACTGTTGCTGGGAGACTGCCCGGCCGTCTCTGTAGCGCGCGGTATGGAGCCTTCGAGTAGGTCACCGTTGTTCGAAGCTGCCTTCATCGCGATGCCGCTCAGTCCGTACAGCGTGGCTTTTGTCTACCCGGACGGGATTGATGAGCCGATAGTACCCGTTGGTCCGGATGAAGCCCTCTGGCTGAACCGTAGTCAGGTTGCCCAAGCCCAAAAACAGGTCTATTACCGACCAGGCAGCGGCCTTAATCGAATGGTTCAGGAATATCGGCCAGGAAGGTGGAGACAGTAAGTCCTCGACGGGTTCACCAGTACAGGCCTGACGTAGGCCGCAGTCGAGTGCAGGGCGGGGCATCACGACGACGGGCACACAGACCTGTCTCTCCATGCCCACGACGTAATCGTGGCCGCCATAGACTCGTCGGTCGCGTCGCCGCCGGTGAACTTTGCCGCGAGTTCCTGGACGGAATCGACGCCTATAATCGTGGATTCGACTCGAACCGACTTCCGGACTTTGCGCGGGACGCCGCTAGTCGAGACTTGGAGCTTAGCGCGGGCAGCATCTACTGGGAGCTTCAAAGGAATAGGGTGTTCGATCTCAAGGACCATCTCCCTACCGGCCGTACCCGTACCGCCGTTACTAGCCGATTCTGAAGACCGTTGCCCGCGCCGCCGATAGGTGGCGCTGTGTTGGCACGGCGGTAGCCGTGGACCCAGTGTGAAAAAATCCGAAGGACCGTCGAGCAAACGGTGGTGGCAGCTGTCGGTTGGGCATATTAAGAGGACTCGGGGCTTCGCCCCTCGCCCCGTCGTGTTTTCCGATTCGCTCATCGCCTCGTTGTCCGTTTCGTTTCCCCGCGTCCTGATCTTCTTTTTGTTTCCTGGCCTGCGGCCGGCTGCTCGCGCGCTGCGCGCGCTCCGCGGCATGCTTTTCGCCGCGTGAGCGTCTTGGCTGTCGTTGTGTTTCTCGTGCCGCGCTGCGCTCCGCGTCCGCGCTGCGCGCGGCCCGTTTCGTTTTTCCTGCTCGCCTCCCGGCTCGTTCCTCGAATCGTTTCCTGGCCGCTGCGCGGCCTTCGGCGTGGTGTCTCCGCTGCGCGGAGGCTGCGTCGTCCCCGTTGTCGCCGTCGGGTGCTTCACCGTCATGTAGATCATCATGATGATCTCGGGGCTGAGCCCCGGGCCGGTGGGTTGTCGCCGCTGGTTCTTGTTTCACCGTTGGTGTCGCCTGCGGCGGGCCGTCCCCGGTTCGTCTTCCGACTCGTGGTTCATGCCGATGCTCGTTGTGTTCTCCCTGGGGGCTGCGCCCCCTGCTTCTGGTTCTCCGTCAGGTCTTCGATGTGTTTCTCGGGGGCTTCGCCCCGGCCGGTGGTCCCTCCTTCGGTCTCTTGTGCTGGGGGCGGTGTCGCCTGCGGCGGGCCGTAAGCGGTGCATCGCCCTGTGTGGTTTGCGATGAGTTTCTCTGCGGTCCGGAGCTTCGCGCAGCAACGGTCCGGGGCAGACGGGGGTTTATTCACGTCTGGCTGCGCCGCCGTTCCGTGGACGGAATGACAGCGACATGCTCCACGGACTGGACATCGCGCGCTCCGCGCAGGTGGCATCGGCGCGAAGAACCGGAGAGGCGTTGCGATTCGTCCAGGCAGACAGGTATTGCCTAGCAATTCGTCTCGCAGCGCGCTGCACCGATCCGGAAAACGCGACGCCCCACCTCCCGCGCCGCAGGCATCCAACAAGGCCCCCAGCCCACATCATCAGCTACCCCACCACCGGGGCGAAGCCCCAACACCACACACCTTCTCCCACCAACGCACAAACTGCGCCGCACACTCACCGCCGGCCGCAGGCCAAACCCCGCCACAACAACTGGCGTCCAACAACCAACCCCAAGTGGCACCCACTGCCGGCCGCAGGCCATTAAAAGGACCGCTGCAGGCGACACCAGCGGTGACATGCGCCGAGCATGGGACCACCCAAAAGTTTTTGGGAGAAAGTTCTGGAAAGGGCCGTCGCATCTGCGGGGCAGCCGCACACAGAAGAAGTACCAGCGGAAGAGCTACGGGACCCGTCTTGGAGACACCGGATCGCTTGCGCATGGCGGTCTGACATGTTCGCAGCCGTACATATGTTCTATAGGCAAGAAGGGTCACGGCGGTCGAATCCGGGCTTGGGGCGATTTAGGGCGATGGCCAGCTGAGACCGGGCTGTGAAAAGCCCCAAATCCGCCTAGCCGGGTCTGTAGGCCTGTCCCCTGAGAAACTACGCATGTTCCAGGGCATGGAGCAGCACATTTTTCGCCTGGCACGAGCCGGCGGCATCGACACAAACCCCACAACCTCCGAGGTGGAACGGCGCCGACGATCCGCGTTTCATCATCCAACTCCCCACCTCGAAGCTGACTTCTTCACCTACGCAGCAGCGCAGGGCTACACCTCAAAACCCGCAGGAGCACTCCCTTGGAAACCGCTACGCCCGAACGTCGCATCGTTGCAGACGGCATCCACGCTGAGATGATGCCGTCAGCAAACCTCAACGACGACCTCGCCATGCACAAGCGCCGGGACCCGTACTGGGACCGGCTCTGGGCACCCGGTTCGCAGGCGAACTGGATCACCGGTCCAATGGCCAGGCACCACAGAGACCTGGGCCTCAGCCCTGTCAACGCGAAGCTGCTCCTGGGTGCAGATAACGCACTGCGCATCGTCACGTCCAACCGCGGCCGCACGGACCGGCTCGCGGCATGGGGCGTCCTAGATTCCTGGCGGACTGCGTCCGCGGAACAGCTGGCCGCCTTCACCGGTTGTCGGTATTTCCTGGACCCCAACTACTCCTCCATGGCCGCGTCGTTCTCCCTGGACCTGATCGACATCGGCATCTACGCCAACCGGCTCCGCCCCAACCCCGCGATGGACAGCAGCGTCGTCTTCCGTACCGCGAACTCCGAGGCGTTCAGCAAAGTCATCGAGCCGACCCTCACCAGTCCGGAATGGCTGAGCGTCACCGCCGGCACGTCCTGGTCCACCGGAGGTCACTACGACCGACACAACATCCTCTCCACTGAGCTGGGCCTGCGCGCCGCCGAGTACCTCGACATCGGAACAGTCCTGGGCGAGAAACTCTCATCCATCGATCTGCTCGCCGGCTCCGGCCTCGGCAAGAAGCTCGCCCGCCCGGACGGCCGCCGCGCCGACGGCACCATCATCCGGCACGACGGGATGCGCATCGCCTTCGAGCTGACTGCTACCGCGTCCACCTCCTTCGAAAACAAGGTCCGCCGCTGGGCTCAGGTGATTTCCGAACGCCCTCTTGAGACATCCGGTTTGACCGTGGTGTTCATCGCCGCCCCGCACCCGGACCGCTCCAGCCACACCGGGACCGACCCCCGCCACGAGATCTACCGGATCCTCTCCAAGGTCCTTCGCGAATTCCCAGGCCGAGGCCAGGACTCACCGGCGGCGCGGATCGGCATCGCCCATTGGGAGGAATGGTTCCCGGACCGGCACCTGATGAGCGAAGCGTTCTTCAACCTCGAAGCCGACTTCGCCATCAACGACGCCACCGGCCCTGACCGGTGGGCGCGCCGCGGGATGCTCATGGATTACGCCTTCTCCCCGTGGCACACGTTCGACGCGACCGCTGTTCTGGAAAACTCAAAGCTGCTCGCCGCCACCCCGCACTGGCTGCGCAAGGGAGACCACACCGCACTCATCGGATCCCCCATGGACCGGGCACAGGCCGACGTCCCGCACCCGGCGCCGGCCAAGCCGCACCTGACCAAAGGCCGGCCACTAGGAGCAGCCATCGGCAACGGCGGCGACGCCAAACTTCCGCGCCGTCTCCGCATCGAATGGTGAGACGGTCTCTGTCCGCTTAGAGATGAGGACGCCCAAGGCGCCTCAAGATTGACACAGGATCCTCCCCAATTCCCGTTCAACGCCGGAGCCTCCAGCTACTCTGGGGACACCGAGGAACTGGGGGCCAGGTGTTTTGCAGGAGCATGCTCATCGAAGAGGCTGCTGCCATGCTGCACGGCAAACGCGAATTCGTCTGCGTGGATCTTGAAACAACCGGGATCAGCACCCGTCACAGCCGAGTCATCGAAGTCGGTGCCGTCCGCTTCAACAGCAAAGGACAGCTGACCCGCGAATTCTCCAGCCTGGCCTTCCCCGGTCACGGCTACCTCCATGGGGCGGAGTTCATTCACGGCATCAGCCAGCGCGAGGTGGAATCAGCAGCACCCATCGATGCCGTTCTCCGGCAGCTCATGGATTTCGTTGGCGACCGGGTCGTCGTCGCACACAATCTCCCGTTCGAAAACAGGTTCCTTGGGTTTGAACTTGAACGGGCGCTGATGGAGCCCGGCGACAACGTGGGCTTCTGCACCTACTCCGCTGCCCGCAGGTTCGTCAGCACCGGAACGAACCACAAGCTGGCCACACTGGCTGAACACTTCGGCATCAGGCAGGACTCCTCCCACCGCGCCTTACCGGATGCCAGGGTCGGTGCTCACCTCGCGTTCAAGCTCCTGAAACTGGTCGCTTCGGGTGCTCCCGCGCTCCGGACCCCATCGTCGAAGAAGACCACGACCACGACCACGACTACGACCACCTCAGCGCCGACACGGCTCGCCGCGGTCCGGCAGGGTTACAAACCCCGGTGGAAGCCCAGCCAGGAACAGGACGCCATCCTGGAGGCGTTCTTCGGCCAGGGTGACATCAAGATTCTTGCCGGCGCGGGAACCGGGAAGACCACCACCCTGCAGTTGCTCGCCAACTCCACGAAATCGAAAATCATCTACCTCACGTTCAACAAGGCGACCGCGGTTGAGGCCCGGGGAAAATTCGCCAGCAACGTGTCCGCCACGACCATCCACGCGTTCGCCCACGCCGACCTCATCGGGGAGGGCAAGTCTGCCTGGCTCAGCCGGCTGCGTCTGGGAGTTGAGCCCATCCGCGTGACTGCCGGCCGCCTCGGCGCGACGGAGCCCGGATTCATCGAAGCGTTCGGCAGCCCCGAAATTGCCCGCGCAGTGACGCCGCACGACATTACCAAGATGGCCGTCGACACTGTCATCAAGTTCTGCCATAGCCCGAACCGGAAACTCCTGGCCCGCCACGTCAGCACCGGTCAGGCAGCAGCCAGTCTTCGTCCAGCTCTGGTGCCGCTGGTCCTGCTGATGGCCGAAGAGCACTGGGCCAACATCCTGGACGAGGGCGTCAGCGACATGCCCATCCTGCACGACCACTATCTGAAGAGGTGGCTGCTGGGCGATCCGGTGCTGGGAGCCAGAGGTGAGATCCTCTTCGTTGATGAAGCCCAGGACCTGAGCCCCGCCGTCGCAGCAGTCATTCAGGCCCAGCGGCACCTGAAGAAGGTCTTCGTTGGGGACCCCAACCAGTCCATCTACGGTTTCGCCGGCGGCAAGGACGCGCTGGCCACCATCCCGGCCGCGCACACTCTGCCGTTGACAACGTCCTGGCGGTTCGGCGAGGGCGCAGCGGTCATCGCCAACGGCTGGCTCCGTGCACTGAACGCACGCCACATGGTCCACGCCGCCCCGCTGCAGGCCACGGCCGTCGGCCATTGTGAACACCCCGATGCGGTACTCACACGGACCAACTCTGTCGCCGTTGAGCAACTTATGAGCTTTCAACGACTCGGCCGCAGGTTGACTTTGAGGGCGGACCACCAATCCATCCTGGCTTTGCTGCGGGCAGCTGCAGACCTGAAGGAAGGACGCAGGGCCAGCCATTCGATGCTCAGAGCGTTCAGCTCATGGGACGAGGTCAAAGAGCACGTCCGTCACGATTCCAGCGCACATGAGCTGGTCACGTGGGCCAGGCTCATCGAGGAGTACGGCATCCCCGAGCTGGACAATGCCATCACCGTCGCGTCCCTTTGGTCAAAGGACGGGGCTGTCGTATCGACCGCCCATAAGGCTAAGGGCCTCGAATGGGACACGGTGCGGATCGCTGGCGACTTCGCAGTCTTCCTTGCCCGGGCCGCGTTGTCCGGTGACCAGGAACATTTGGCGGACGAGAAGCGCCTGGCCTACGTCGCCGTCACCCGCGCACGTCGGCGCATCGACCCAGGACCACTGGCTCATTTCGCTCACTTCATGAAGCAGTGGACCCCGCCATCTTCAACAACGCCACGAAGCTGCGCATGAACGCTGACATGACGATGAAGAACTCCAACAAGCCGATGACCCAGCTGATCATGACGGCCGAAAACGAGCTCAGCACCCCGTCGGCCAAGGAGCGGCTCATCCCGCTGTACGTCGGCAAGGGCAAGCTCAACGAGATCTCCTCCCGCACCGGCACGCCGGCCCGGTTCACCTCCCAGCTGATCAAGTACATCCGCTTCGTGGCCACGACCCACCCCGGCGGCTGGGCAGCGTAGGTGTCAGCGATGGAGGGAGCCCGCTCACAGCTCAAGGACCAGGTCAGTGACCTGATGAAGGAAATGGGTGCCGCGTCGGGGTCGCTGGAGCGGACCTCGGCCTTGGCCGCCGACGTCATGCTGACCTTCTTCATCCTGGAGAACCTGGCCCGCGAGCTGGACATGGGCGACGACTTCGCCGACCAGTTCGGCGTCGAAGGCGAGATGTCCATGTCCGTGATCCAGCTGGTCACCAACGCCTACGCCGAGAACCAGCAGGCCGCCCCCGGCATCTCCCTGGTCAAGGCGCTGGCGGCGCTCCTGGCATCCGGTGCCGCCCACGTGATCTCCGGCGATGACCCGTCCCGGCCGCCGATCGAAGGCACCGAGCAGTCCGAAGCGATGGTCAACAACCGGCTCGGCTGGGTCGTCGTCGGCGGCGGAGACGGGAGCCTGCGCCCGTCCGGCACGAACATCGGCACGGTCGTGACTGTCAAGGACCACAACCGGGAACCCCAGAAAGTGGTGCTGTTCTCCTCGGAGACCGCGTTCAGCGCCGCACAGAAGGCGTACCGGGCCCTGATCCAGTTCGGCCAGGGACCGACGGCTGCCTGGTCCAGCGTGTGGGATGAGAACCTGAACCCGCCCTTCATCACCCGGATCAAGAACGGGCGCGGGACACCCTTGGCACCGTGGCGGAAGGGCAAGATCACCGGCATCCCAATCGCCGTCTCCCGCCTGATAGACGGCGGCCTGTCCATTGAGGACCTGCCCGAAGCCAGCAACGAGGACTAGGTCCACCAGAAAGGCCCCACTGTGGCGGGGCCTTTCCTATGCCTTTGCAGCCAGGGCGCCCGGCGTCCCCGGCTTGGGGCCGCGCCTGGCCTTGGGCCTGCGCTTCGGGTGGAGGCTGTTCAGGTACTCCTTGACCTGCTCGAAAAGGTCCACCAGGTCACCCTCCAGCCACTCAGCCGCGTACTTCTCCCAACTGAAGAGTTCGTTGCTCAGTGGCTCGCCGCTCTTCGCCGCCCAAAGCAGGCGTTCTCGTTTTTCCTGGTCGATGTCCTGCAGGCTGGTCTGCCGTTGGGCCTGCATCAGCCTGTAGCCGGCGTCCTGGATGGCCACCAGGTCCCGGGCCGCGTTGCGGGCCCCCAGGCGTGCCCAGGAATCATCGGGAAACTGCTCGAGCAGGTCCTGCTCCAGGCAGTACCCGGCGGTCCGGATTCCGTTTAGATCGAACTGCTTCGAGCGCGTGGGATCCGCCTCGTACAGGATCTGTTCCGGGGTCCCGGGCGCCAGAGCGAAAGCCACTCCCGGCACTCCATCGAGGTCGTGGCCCCAGTCCAACTGCATGCCATCACAGTACGGGGCGCGCTGCTGGCAGGCGGTCCGAAACGCCTCGAAGCACTCATCGACATCCGGTGTGGGTGGCGGCGATGCGGGCTTCTGAGACCACTTGGTGAGGCCTTCGGCCGTTGCGTGGGAGGCCTCGCTTACCGCCTGGTCAATGGCCTCCTGGATGGTCGCTGCAGCGACCTCGTGGAGGCCCATCAGCGCACTCACATGCTCGCCCCAATAGTTCCTGAGGATGCCTTCCTGGCTATCCATGGACAGCAGATCGGAGAGCGTCCGGGAGGGCCCACGGTGCTCGCGGCTGCGGGTGTAGATGTCGAAGTCCCCGACGGTGACTTCGTGCCAGGAGAATTCAGGGACGCCGATGTCGCCGTACGGGGACACCTTGAACGCGTAGTAGTGCGTGTCGGAGTAGCAATACTTGGCCGTAACCGTGCCGTCGTAGTCCACCTTCAGGTCCGTCAGGCTGGTGTCCTGAATGGCTTGAAGCCGTAGCTCCATCTGCCCCTGCGGCGAGATCCCGTCGTCCATGCTCCTGCTTCCTCTGCGGTGTACGCGAGCAAGAGTATCCCCGGCCAAGGGGTACAGCCCCATCCGGATGTGATGTTGCAGCGCAACATTGATGGCTGAACGCCACGGAAGCCATTGATGGGAATCCGCGATTCGTAAAACCAGGGCCCTGCGGCGGTTCGCCCCGACCGCGGACAACCTCAGGTCTGGTTGAGGAAGCCACTTACGCACCGACTCAGTTCGTCCCGAAGGAAACCATACCGCCCTTCCATAGCCGGCGGCGCGTGATTACCGCCCGATTCCTCCGGTAATGCATATCCTGACGTGAGATTGTCCGCGACACCGCCCAGGAGGAAAGCATGTCGGCTGCAGCCGCGTCAGGCCGAACTGCGATCCAACCCTGCCGGACCGGTCGCCCGCCAGAGATCACAGTCGCTGACGTTCCGCGGATGCTTGACTGTTACGAACCCTCCAACGAGTTGCCCGCCGGCGCTGTGGGAGTCCAGTCCGACATAGTCTGCCGCTGGCGGTGTCCTGCCGGCCCCGACCACGTGTACGAGGCCAAGGCCTATGCCGCGTTCAACTCCTCGTATACCGCCTGCCCCTTCTGCACCGGACGTGAGCTGTCAGTCACCAACCGCTTGGACGTGCTCTACCCCGAGATCGCCGCCGAATGGGCGTCCGACCTTAATGGCGGACCCCCGGCCGTAGTCTCCACATCCTCGAAGACAGTATGGTGGCGCTGCGCCGAGTGCAGCCACGAATGGACGTCAAGAGTCGGCCGCCGCGCGCAAAAGGGGTCCGGGTGTCCCAGGTGCTCCAGGCTGAAGAACTCGGAGCGGCTGCCAGGAACCTCCTGGGGCAGGGAACCACAGACCACGGTCGCCGACGTACCCCACATGGCAGAGCGCTACGATCCGGACAACGAGCTGCGTGCCGAAGAGGTCGCCGCCCGCTCGAAAAAGGTCCGACGCTGGCGTTGCCCGGCTGGCCCCGACCACTTGTACGAGGCCCGGGCCGCGACCGTTTTCGGCTCAAGCATCGGGGGATGCCCGTTCTGTGCAGGACGTGAGCTCTCGGTGACCAACAGCTTGGAGACGCTCTACCCACTAATCGCGGCGGAGTGGGACCCCGAGCTCAACGGACGCACGCCGGATGTGGTCGCCACGTCCGGCCAGCGTGCCTGGTGGCGGTGTGCCGTCTGCGGCCACTCATGGGAGACGACCGTCAACCGACGCACCGTCTCTGGGACGGGATGCCAGCAGTGTCACAGGAAAGCGCGGATTGCCGAGTCATCCCGTCCGCGGCCAGGGCGGTCGCTGGCCGAAGTCGCCCCGGCAGTGGCTGCAACCTGGCATCCTTCCAAAAATGGCCAGCTACTCCCGGAGGACGTCGCTGCCATGTCCAACATCCCGCGCTGGTGGCAGTGTGAAGACGGCCATGAGTGGGAGAGCGCTCCCTACACGCGAGCACGGGGAAACGGCTCCGGATGTCCGCACTGCAGCTCGCTGGCCGCGCGCTTTCCGGAAATCGCCTGCGAGTGGCACCCCACGCTGAACGGCGAACTGACTCCCGAGCGCGTCATGCCGCGGTCTGCAGTGAAGATATGGTGGCGGTGCCCGGCCGGGCACGACTACGACAGCATGCCCTCAAACCGGACAGGCAATGGTACCGGCTGCCCGTTCTGCTCAGGTCACAGGGTTGGGTACGGCAACGATCTGGCCTCAATCTCCCCTGATTTGGCTGCCGAATGGGATTACGAGAAAAACCATCCAACCAAGCCTTCAGAGGTCACCACTGGTCGTGCTGCCAAGTTCTGGTGGCTTTGCGAGCAGGGGCACTCGTGGCAAACCACCGTCCACTCCCGGCGCGGGTTGGGTACCGGGTGTCCGCAGTGCTGGTCTGGATGGCGCCGTTCACTTCCCGAGGTCGCACTGCAGTACGAACTTGGCCACGTGCTGCCATTACCGGTTATGGGGGACACCGAGGTGCGGACGTCCAGCCACGCCTGGCACGTTGACGTGATTTGCGCAGGGCTGCGGATCATCGTCGAATATGACGGTAGCTTCTGGCACGACGAGAGCCTGGAGCGAGACGTCAGGAAGACGCAGGACTTGATTTCGGACGGGTGGCTTGTCGTGCGCGTCCGACAGGCACCACTGCCGATGGTCGGTCCCTGGGACGTGGCCGGTGAGGCGAAAGACCCGGACACTTTCCGGATGACCGCTTCGGTACTGGAGCGCATACTTGCTGCCGCAGAAAATGCTCCTGGCAATCACCCCGCTCACGAGCGCCTGGCAATTCTCAGTGAGAGAATCGGGGTCTACCGCGCCGAAGGCGTCGCTCGGGCCTTTGATGAAGCCGAAATCGCCCTCGCCCAGGGCCGCGTCAACCGTCCCCGCCCAAGCTCTTCCGGGCTGCCGCGTCCACCCGGACCAGGAGAATCGCTGGCCGAGAAGAGCCCCAAGACTGCTGCTGAATGGCACCCAGAGCTCAACGGCGGCCTCACTCCCTTTGACGTATCCAACGGCCGCAATGCCAAAGCCTGGTGGCGCTGCTCGATGTGCGGGAAGGAGTGGGAAGCCAACATCAACGGGCGCACTCGGACGGACTCCGTGGGATGTTCAGACTGTGTACGCATACGACTCGCGCTTCCCGAGCAAGGCCACTCTCTTGCCGACCTTCACCCTGAGATTGCAGCCGAATGGCACCCCACAAAGAACGCCCCACAGACTGCAGGGGAGGTTAAACCTGGCTCCAAGCAGCGCGTGTGGTGGCAATGCTCGCTCTGCAGCAATGAGTGGGAAACCGTGATTTCCAACCGCATGAAACACAAAAACGTCGGTTGCCCCACCTGCGGATGGTCCCGTCGTGGTGCGGAGCAGGCCAAACCTAAGGCAGGCCACTCATTAGCCGATGTATTCCCTGAGGTAGCCGCTCAGTGGCACCCGACGAAGAACGGATTACGAGCAGCCGAGTCGGTGAAACCCCAATCGAACCAGACGGTCTGGTGGCGCTGCGAGCACGGCCACGTATGGCAAACAGCCGTCTACTGCCGCACGGGCAGAAACCCTACGGGCTGCCCGGATTGTTGGAGCATTCGAGGCTCTCGGCCAGGAGCGACACCTGCCATGGCAACGGACCGGCCAGCCCAGAAAGTTGGTACGACTGCCCCACAGGGCCAGCTGGCCCTGTGGTGAGCTGATTAGATGGCTTTAGCTCTCTGCCTGCTGGTGGAAAGGAAGACCCCGGCCGCCTACTGTAGCGGCCGGGGTTTTCCTTTGGAGCAAGGCAGACGGGGGCTAGCTTTCGTTTACGAGGAGCTCGACGAGCCGATCGCGGAGAGCGTGTTCAGGAACGTCGTCTCGGTGAACGGGTCGACCCAGAACGTTGCCGATCGGCCTCACCGCGGCGGCGTACGGCGGCCATGTTCGGTCGCTGGCCAGCACCAGCGGACCTCGAGGACCCAGTCGGCAATCTTGTCGATACTTCACGGCACGTCCGGTGAAGATGGTCGTCTAGGACGTCTGCTTGTGTGGATCCGTCAGGCGGATCGACGCCGGAATTGTCGTGTGGGGAAAGTTATCTTTAGGACGCGTCGCCTTCATGGCAGCCTTCGTGGGCGGGGGTGGTGGGAGTCCCCCATGTGGCTGGACGAGCTCCTTCCCGGTCGGTGACGGTGGTAGCAGCGTTACCTGTTACCCGCGTTACCTAGCCTCTGAGTCTCTAAACGCACATCCCGTTCCGGCCAAGCCCGATTTTCTTCCGGGCGACAGGTTCCTTACTGCAGGGCTGATCTTTGAACAGCTCGCTGGTGGCGGCGCTTATGTACGGGTACTTCCGTGCTGGAGGCCGTCACTGACAGCGAGGAAGCCGCTGCTCATCCACTGACCGGCTGTGATCTCGCGCTGGCGGCTCTCGGCTCGAACGGGGACGCTCTCCGGCGATCCTCCCTGTCCGCGCCCTGTCCAAGCTCGGACACGGGATGACCGCAGGGGGTCGGTTCACCGACCCCCTGCGGTGTTGGCGGAGCCCCTCTCGGCAACAAGATTGCCCAGCTGGCAAGATGGGCCGCATCGTTCGATGCTGTGTTTGGATGACGAGCCAGATTTCGAAGGTGCTTACGATCCGGTGGTTTGGGAAACGAGATACGGTCCCTTCGTTGTTGAACTCTTCTATGTCGGACGGTATTACGGGAGGCCAGATACTTGGATCAAGAGTTTGTTTGAAGGGTTATAACTTAAGTCGGCATATTGCGGCTAAGGTTATTTGACACATAACCCCGGTTAGGTCTAAAGGAAGGCCCCGACGATGGAACAGGACATGATCCTGTCTCAGGCAATGCTGTTGTTGCGAGAAGCCGGTATTCGGATCTCCGGCGGCAACTTGGACGCGCTCTCTTTGACCCTCCCGGACCACGGAACACGGGAGGTGAAGGTTCAGATTACAGACACGCCCCCGACACCCAGCAAGCTGGAGGTAATCCTCGAACGCAAAGTTCGGACGCTCATCATCACGTCCCGCCCCACCCCAGCGCTTTCCGATGCAGCGGCCTTGGACAAGATCGACCTCGTAACCGTGGCCCCTGCTTCCGTCATGATCGGAGGCGTTCAGGCTCTGGAACCCCGCGAGAAACCTGTAGCCGCCGCCGAGAAGACCCACGGACGCACGCCGTGGGGCCGGTGGGCGTTGCTTCGCGCCTTCGCTCTCGCCGACGGCCCGTGGACTCAGCAGGAACTGGCGACCGTCGTCGGCATCAGCCAGCCCGCAGTGAACAAGCACCTCAAGGTGCTCACGTCGTTTGTCGAGCGCGATCAGTCGGGCTGGAAGGCGAACAGCGTTCGAGACATCGTGTCCTGGGTAGCGGACCATTACCCGGGTCCCCGCGGCGTTTCGTCGTACTGGTATAGCCTGAAGTCCCCGGCCGAGCAGGCGGAGGCGGCAGCCAAGTTCGCCGAAGAGATCGGTGCTTCACCGTTAGTCTCCGGTGACGCGGCCGCGGACATCTACGCTCCTTGGCGGCTGCCTGACACCGTGCACCTTTATCTACGTGAGGCCGTAGACTTCACGGACGCCGGATTCAGCCCGGCCAGCAGAGAGGAGGCCACCCTGATCACGACCGTGCCGGAGGACCCGACACTTTGGGCGACCGCTTTGCTTGTGCACTCCCATGGCAGCTTCCCGTTGGCCGACCCTCTCGTGACCCTCCGTGATGTTTTGTCCGGTGACGCCGTCGACAGCGAAGAGGCTGCCGAGCATCTTCGCGAAGCCATCGTCACCGGTGCAGCCCGATGACGGCCATCAACGTCATCTCCACGTCCAACGCCGCTGACTTGGGTTACCGCGCACTGGCCGACGTTGCGGACGCGTCCCAGGGGATCCCCCTCACGGACTACCGCATTGTCGGTGGCCATATGGTCCAGCTGCTCATCCACGCCTACCCCACCCCTGCAGCAACAGAACGAAGTACTGCCGACGCGGACGCCGGCATCAGGGAAGCGGTGGCTGCGGGGCAGGACCTCCACAACGAGCTCCTGGAGCGCGGGTACGAGGCCATCAAGGGCAACCACTACATTCGCACGAACGAGGACGGGGCTCTCATCGAGGTAGACCTGCTAATCCCGCACGACGGTGTCGGCAGGCCGATGACAGGGCCGACAGAGGTCAACGGCCGCGGCTTCGATGCGATTCCAGGCCTCGGTTTCGCCCTGAATGCAACCCCTCTTTTGGTCAACGTCAAGGTCCTGCTCCGCGCAGACAAGGAGGATCTGGCCTTCACGGTTCCAGTGCCGGACGTTGAAGCGGCCTTGATTCTAAAAGCCCTTGCATGGAAGTCGCGCACGGCTGACAAGGACCTCGCCGACATTTCTTCGCTGCTGGAGATCGTCCAATTGCATAAGAATTCGCTAGCGAGCTGGGGCTACGGGGAAGAACGATTGGCTGCCAAGGGGCAGCGACTGGACGCTGCCAGGGTGTTGCATCAGCTTGTTGATCTGGCCGGCCGCAACCGCATCAAACCGATGCAGGGTCTATCATCCCCGGCCAGACTGGCCGCGCTGATCCGGGAACACATTCCGGCACCGCGCTAGCAGCTCTGGTGAGGCGACACCCCGGGACCGCACAAATAGGGAACCCTGGTTGAAAGCACCATGATTACCCCGTAAACGGCCTCCATGCTCACCCGCCTCAGCGATGGGCGAGGAATTCGATACCTGAACCGAAGAACTGCCGCGTTCGGCTCCACTGGAACATATAACTGCCGGACGTCCGGCAGTTACGTGTTCCAGTGGAGCTGTCACTTTCGACTAGATCGGCCTTTGAAGGTTCCGCCCGCGTCAGCTACGCCCGAGCCGGCAGCCCAGTCAAGGTCCTTCGCATGCAGCCAGAGCACGACGTCCATCACGCGTAGGCGGGACGGTGTGTTGGGGACGCCCGAAAGCTCCAAGATCCTGTCTAACCGTGGGCCGAGGCTGTTGCCGTCGGCTTGGAACGCCTGCCACCAGGTCTCCCACTGGCCATTTGCGTTAGCGTGGCCCATCATCGGACCCACGTAGCTGCCGAAAATGGGGAACAGCTTGGGACGCTTTCGGGCCATGATCTTGCTCGCCGTGGTATGACCGACATCCCAACGGTACCCATCGTTCCCCCGAAGAAGGTCCCACAGTTTAGTCCCGGCGCTTCCGGGACCCAGGTGCTCGTCGTACTCTGCTCGGTCAAGCATGGTCAGATCAAGGTGCGTTGGGATCTGCTGTAGCAGGCTTTGCACGTCTTCTGCACGGGCCCTCAGGCCGACGGCCGCCTCGGCGGGTACATTGACGGCCAGCATGGAGACCGCAACGAAATCCTCCTCGGTAAGTTGATTCGCTATTTGGCGTCGGTCTCCTCCGCCTCCCCAGTCCTCGAAGTACGCACCAGTTCGAGGTCTGCCAGTCCTATCGAGTGGGCTGTAGTAACGCCAAACTAGGCGTGCAGCGTCTGTCGTGCGCTCCACGTCGAGAATTTCGTGCATAACAGGCTCCCCTCACGTCGTTGGACGGACAACAAATGATGAAGGTTCCCCTCCACTGGTACCGGGTTGCGCGTGAAGCTGACCCGAAAGTTGTGTCCTCGTGAACCAAGATGCACGGTATCTCACCTAGCCCTTGAGGACTTGTGAGACTCCCCTATGAGACGACTTATGAGACGGTTTTAAGCGGCCAAATGACAGTATTCGCTCATCCCCGGCACAGGCCAACCAAACTATAGTTCCTGAGACGCCAGAGTGACCCGTCCGCCCGCAGCCCCCAGACCGTGTCGCAAATCCGTAACCACCGGCATTCTCAGCGCCCCGCAGAGATAATCAGAGCGACGCAGGAACGGGATTCTCCGGCCACCAGCTACGCTGGCTCAGCCCGCCGCTCCTGGCATGTCGTGACCGCGGAGCCAGACGAGCAGGGGGAAACCCGATGGACCATGAGAAGCCGAAATGCATTGACACGACCTTTGACTTCAACTCCGATGCCCGAGGGAAAGACCCTGACAAGTACAGCCCAACCCTGAAGGACTACCACCAGAAGCTGTGGAACAAAGAGCTGCCTTGCGGAATCGGGCGTTTCGACCTGGCGCCTGAACCCAACGCCTACCTGGTGCACAGGTCCTCGAATGGTGTCTTTTTCATGGCCAGCGACGCCATCACGACCAGGCTCAAGAAGCGGGCAGGGCGCATCATCAGGAACATCCCGCCGGAGGACCTGCCAGCGTGGCCCGGCTACACGATCGGAAGCTCCATCGTGTTCCCGGGAAACAAAGTCGCCGGGAAAATGACCATCAACGGGGCCCGCGGCTTCAACAGCAAGATCGCTGACCGTTTCGACCTGACCCTCGAATGCATCCGCCGTTACTACGACGGCCGCCAGGAGTGGAGTCCCCTTGAAGACGTCCTGCTCAGGTACGAAAAATTCTTTGCCCTGTTCTGCGACTTCAACGGGTACGTCAACTTCTTCTTGCTGCAGGACCTTCTGAACGATGACGGAACCATCGACTTCTTGCACGACTTCAAAAACTTCGACACCCCGGCCGTCCCGCAGGACGAGACCGAATACCTGAAGTACCTTGCCAAGAGCAACAGCTTCATCAGCGCACGCAACGACAGGATCGCCGCAGAACCCTGCATGGCTCCCAGCTGAAATGCAGTACGCGCTGACGTTGCTTACCCGGCAGCGGGGTGGGGCCAGCTAATTCGACGGTGACAGACGGGTTCTGCAGGCCCTTCACCTCAGGCTGAGCTACGCACTGTTCAGGACGTGGTTCATGGGAGTCGGCGGCCCGCCGCAGATTGTCCATTGACAGACAGGCGGGCCCTTGTGGTCGAATCACTCCCAGGGGCCGGGGCCGGCTCATGATTTGGGGGGAACATTGCTGCTGACCGCGATGCTCGATGGGAGTCGGGTCGACGCTACGATGTACAGCAAGGAGGCCTGGTCCGAGCTGCAGGAGTCTGAGGACCGGAAGCGCATGGTCATGCCCGTATGTGGTGTGCGTGCCGTGGCTAAGACCCGTGGCGGAACCACCAAGTTCTTCGCGCACCTCCGGAAGGCCGGCTGCAAGGTCGATCACGGCGGCGAGTCACCACAGCACCTGGCTCTGAAGGAAGCCCTGAAGAACTGCATCGACCAGGTGCCCGGCTGGCATGCCATCATCGAGCACCCGCACCCCTCCCGGGAATGGATCATCGACGTCCTGGCCGAGTCGGACGACCTCACGAAACGTGTCGCCTTCGAGGTCCAGCTCTCCTCGCAGACCCCGGACAAATACTTTTCCCGTTCCCAGCGTTACTTCGACAGCGGCATCTTCCCGGTCTGGCTGGTGCCCCGCCAGCTGGAGTATCAACAGACCAAGGTGCCAGTGGTGGTCACCGGATTCGGCAAATCATCCACTCTCCCTGAGGACCCTTCCGAACTACTGGCCCTGCCAGCCGACCAGGAATTTGTCCCCTCCCAGAAGAACCTCGGGGACTTCGTGCCCTCCCTGCTCAGTCGAGGTCCGTCCTGGACGGCCGGCACTCCGGAGTACCAAGCATCCCTGCAAAAGGCCCTGGCGGAGCAGGAAGCAGCGCAGGCAGAGGCTGAGCGCAAGAAGCTTGAAGCAATCGAGCAGGCCATCATGGAGATGAATGATCGCTCTGCCTCTCCTGAGACGGCATTCGGCGAGCACCTCATCAGGACGCAGACGGACACGTACGTGTGGGGAAGCCTCACGCCCTGCTGGAACTGCGAAGAGCCGATGCTGGTCTGGGATGCGCGCATCAAGGCCAGGGGCGGATATGCCGGGGCGCCCGGCCTGCGGGTGAAGTCCGAGGTCGGCGAAAAACGATGGGAGAACCACCCCGAGGTGCACCGCGCCGTCGACAACTGGATCAGGGCTGCCAAGTCCGACATTCCCAAGGCCACCATCCAGAAGCGGCGCACTAAGGCCAGTGGCCGGCTCTACAGTGCCTTTGTCTGCCCTGGCTGCGACAGCACCATGGGCCAGCTCTATATCTCCTGCATCCGTCCCGAGAACTGGTCCCTCATCAGCAGCCCCATCGGAGTTCCGTCACAGCGCCCGACAGGGACGTCCTCGGCTGTGAAGACCGAACCTGCAGCAAGCGCCCCTAGGTCAGTCCAGACTGTCACTCCCCCACGCCCGGCCGCCGTGGCCGGCACGTTGCGGTGCCGCCTCCACTCGGCACCGAAGCAGGGTTGTGACTATTGCCGGCGGGCGCAGACCTAGTTCAGGTTCATGCCGAACTGCCGGGTCAGGAGCGCCCGTTTGAAATGGGCCTCGGCGGCATCAACCTGGGCGGCCGGAGCGCTCGGCGAGAAGACCTGCAGGATGCTGAACTGGAAGTGCTGCCGGTGCCGGGCGTCAGCGGCGGCCAGCTCCCGGAGCGCGACGTTGCCGCCGTGGCCGTTCCTGGCGTACTCGCTCCAGCGGCCATAGAAGCGCTCGGCGCCGTCGGCCTTGCCCACATACATCCTGCCGTTGCTGGTGTCGGCGATGAGGTAGATGCCCTGCACGGCGCGGAGGGCTGTCTGCCATTGCTCGTAGCGGTCGTCATTGATGACGGCCTGGAGTTCGTCGAAGCTGACCAGGAGCGAATCAAATCCCGGGAACGGCACGCTGGACGGGTCGGAGATCTCGACAACCGTCATGGAGGTGGCCTGGTCACCTGTCTTGGCCCAGTTCACCGCGTCCTTGGTCCACTCGATCACCAGCCGGTCGGCCAGGGCAGCGAACACCGGGGTGGGCCTCAGGTCGAAGAACCGGCGATCGTCAGTGCGCTCGGCGAGCACTTCGCCGTGGTTCTCGTGTGCGGTGATGAACCGTGCGCGCCGGCCGGTGGTGGCGAGGAAGTTCAGCCAGAACCTTGGAGGCGTCGCCGGCAGCTTGCTGTTGCGGATGCCCTGTTCGCGCACGTACGGCAGCAGGCCAGGTCCCATCGCGTCCGCCCGGGCTTTCAGCCCGTCCGGTTTGAGCGTGTGTCGGATGACCTGCACATCCCCTGGCGCCAGCCCGGAAGCCCGAAAGAGATCGCCGAGGCTCAGTTCGCCCGAGTTGCCGCTATCCATGCCCTGCCTTCGCTTCAGTTACTTGCCGCCCCGACCCGGAACGCGTCCTCACGGTTCCGGAGACGCCGGAGAGGTTATCGCTCAGCGGATTCTAGCCCGCCCAGCCAGGATGAGATTTCCTCCATCGCTTTCTGCGGCTGGGGAGCAGCGGAGTACACGCGAATCTCAAGGTATCGGTCGCTGTTGATCTCCAGCGGCGGCAGGTCATCTTCCCGCAGCCGGACCACCAGGTAGCCGGCGGCCAGCAGGTCGGCAGTCTTCCGCACGTCCGTCATCACCTTGGCAGGCTCGCGGTGCCAGTAGGCGCCGTCGTACTCCACGACCAGGACGCGTCCGCCAACGTTGACGCTGATGTCCGCCGACCAGGACTTGCGGGTCGTGAACGCCTTGTCCCGCAGCACCGCACCCGAGCGCGCCCCGGGGAAGCACTCCTCCGCTGCGGCGTGGTGGGCCAGTTCGACCTTGGACTTGCCGACCTCCCGGCATTCAGGGCACTCGGCCCCGTTCGAGCGGACGCTGAGTGAGCCCGTCCAGACGTGCGCGGGGTTGGTGGCGCAGATCCACTCCGGGACGAAGGGCGTTGACGCATAGGGCCGGACGTGCCAGGCCGTCACCGGATTCGCAGGGCTCCACTCGGCCGCCAGTCCCGGGTCCTGCCACGCCAGGGATCCAAGAATGGTGCGGCACTCCGGGCAGCGCAGCCGGTCGTATTTGTCCCGGGACCGCGGGGACTCCTTCCACTCATGGCCACAGCAATCGGCCAGCCACCACACGACCCGTTTCGAATCCCAGACGACGTCCGCGGCGGTGAGTTTGCCGTTGCGGGTCGGGTGCCACTGGGAGGCAATCTCCGGCAGGGTGTCAGCCAGCCAGTTCTTCTGGGACTTCCGCGTCTCCGTGCCCCGGCAGCTCGGGCAGCCCGATCGCAGGAAGGTGAGGGGGCTGATTCTGGGGTGGTGGCCGACGGGGCAACGGAAGCGGCGCAGCTCCCAGTCTCCGGCGACCATGACGGTCCGCGGGTCGGCTTCATCCGCCCAGGCGGCGGCCAGTTCGGGGACGTCGGCAACCGGGGTCGACTTCCACCGTTCGTACTCCTGATCCCATTCGGCCTTCCGGATCGCACTGCAGGGCGGGCAGGAGTGGCGGCCGGCAGTCATGTCCAGGACCTTGGCTTCGAACTGATGCCCGCACTCGGGACAAACCCAGTGGCAGGTCCTGGTCGCACGGAGGGTCACCGTACGGAATGCCTTCTCGTCGTTGCGCTGATGGTCCCACCACCCTTTGGCGGGGTCGTCCGACTCCGCCAGGAGGACTCCGGACGTGCGCGGGCTCGCGGGATTCGCTGAACGAATGTTGCGGGCCGGGGTTGCCGTCACCGTTTGGGAGGTCGGGCTGGCGGAGCGGGTGTTGCGGGAGCAGGAGCAGCCCCAGCTGATGTCGCCCATGCGCTCAGCGGAGATCCTCTTGCATGCGCGGCACTGCGCCACAACCGGCTCGTAGTCATCTGTGAGTTCACCTGTGGTGGCGACGAGGTCATAGCCGTGCTTGTCGAGGTGGGCGACGATCTCCTCGGTTGAATACGTGTGCCGGAAAGGCACCACGCCCGCAAGGGACCGTGCGTCCTTCGCCCACTGTTTCCAGTAGCAGGCCCGGCAGGTCTTCTCGCTCACGGCGTTCTTCTCGAGGGTGTAAACAAGCCGGTAGTGGGCCTGAACCCCGCATTCCAGGCATTTGGTGAGGCGCCAGGCCTTGGGACCCTCGAAGGACTCCACGGCGGCGAGGCCGCCTTCGGCCAGGATGAGGTCGATGCACTCGGTACACCATGCCGGCTGGCTGCGGGTTTTGTAGGCGGCAGCCTTCCCGCACCCATCCGTCGAACACGGCTGGCCCGTGGTTGGCGCCGGTGCCGGTGCTTTCATGAAGTTCCCCCAATAGTCCTTCTCTCCTAGGAGGGTACACACAAATACCCGTGAGAGACGGCCGATCCGATTGCTCCTAGACTGGCGGCATGGACACCACCAGGGAAGATGCCCGCCTCCGCGAAGCCGTGACGGCGTGCCTGAACACCCACGACCTGCTCGGGGTGCTGGACCTGGGTGCGCCGGCCGACGAGTACGAGCCGGAGATGGAAGACTTCGCGCAGCTGCTGGCCGCCGGCGAACCCATCACCCCCGAAGTCGTGGCCGGCGTCTGGCACAAGTGGTTCGGTGACCCGTCAGAACACCCCGGGCCTCCCACGGCTGAGATGGGAGCCCTGGCCGTCGACCTGCAGGGCCTCTCACGCTTCGCCGCGCACTAGGCGGCGGACAGCATGGCCGACAAACACCTTCCGGGCGCCCCGGTAGAACACTTCGGGGAAATGATCCGGCCGGGGAAGTACGGGCACCGCTTGACGCGCGAGATGTACGCGCTGGTGAACAAGAAGTCATCGACCCGGATCCCCGAGCACATGCTCACCGACGAGCTGAGGGCCTACCTTGCCCCGCATTACGAGGACGCAGAACTGACGATCCACACCGACGAGTTCTGCCGTCGCCACCGGGAAATGGCCCTGGAAAACTTCGACCTGAACATGGCCTTCTTCGCGCAGATTCCCCAGGAGTCCTTCAACGATGCCCTGGACGAGATGCTCCGGAAGAACAAGCGCCTGCGGCCGGTGACCGACCTGAAGTCCCTGGACGAAGAATGGGGCGTCTACGTGCTGGTTCTGGACGAGTACCGCCAGGCCTACATCGGCCAGTCCTCGTGGGACATGCGCAAACGCATCAAGGCGCACTGGAACGGCACCAAGCAGTTCGACCGTCTCCTGTGGGGTGGCGTTGACGAATCGGTGATGTCGATCGATTCTTTCCGTGCACTGGACACAACACGGATCTTCGCCTCCCGGACGATGAACTACGACGCACTGGAGGCCCGGCTCGTGAAGACCTTCCCTGCCGACTATCTGCTCAACCGAATCGACGGCGGAGCGGTAACAGGCATGCGCGGGCTGTTCATCTCGTCTGAGATGAAGCGGAGAGGGCTGGTGCCGGCTGAGGCTACGCCCGACAGCCCCGCCGCCGTGGTCCCGACCTCCTAGACGAACCAGATCCGACAAGCACTAGTGAGACAGCATGCACCTCAGACATCTTTGTCACCGAACCAAAGGCTCGGGCAGCCCCGCCACCGAGCTTTCCGGTACACGCGAGGCGAACGCCCCGATGGCGCAAACCGAGGAGCTGAAGGAGCCCTGGGCTGAACTGACCGAAGCCGCCAAGAGCTCCAAGGTGTTGAATTTCCATGTTGCACCCGTTCGGGGGTGCCGTGGGGCCAGGACCCGGCCTCGGTCTGGGCTGTGGCCGCGATACTCCGTGACTTCCCTGACGGCCAGCGGCGATTGATCCGGAACCAAAGGGCCCGGAGAGTTAAGTGGAGCCCGCTGCGGCGGAAAAGACTTCCGGCAGTGATAATTGGCTGGTGCTGCGCGAACGAGAGATAAATTTCACCTACGACTACCGGATGCGGTGTGAGCACTGCACGTTCAGCAACTCGCTGACCGCCGAGGACTACCACTCGCTCTCCGGGTCGGGGATGATAGCCTGCTCCAGTTGCCGCGACGACTTCAACTTTGGACCGAAGGTTATCGATGTCAGGGACCCGGAGGACAAGGCTCTCGACCCAGCTAAGGTCCCGGAGTTCTATTGGTACCACACGACAACAGACCCCGAATGGCCCAGGGCTTCATGGGCATTGCCAGACAAGGAACTCCGGCACCTCCGCGAAAGAGCGGGCTGGCCTGAGGAGGAAATCGAAAGGCACCGCCGGTTTTACGAAAGCCAGGCTCTGCATGTTGGCACCTACGAAGCAGCTATCGAATCAATGCTGCGCCGAATGGAGGAGCAGGACGATCGTGAATCGGTTTTTTACCTGCACCGCGTCCGGCTTCGACGGGACGTCCGCGTCGCCCCCGAGTGGCGGGACGAGAACCACGAACAAGCGGCGAAAATCACCCGGATGGACCTCACCGCCCAGGACTGGGACGTTGTCCGCTACCTGAACGCTCACGAGGCGATGGGAAGCATCTCGCTTGCCCTGGTACGGAAAGCCATAGGGTCGACCCAGCAAATCCGCCTGCCTGTTTCAGGGCTCATGGATCCCCACAGCGAAGCCACCCTCGCGCGGGCTCGCTCCTACCGGAAGGAGGAGGCCGAAATCCGGGAGGCGGCAGCCGGCAGGGCTCTGAGCCCGTTGGAGAAGCTGCAGCGGCGGGCCGCCGAGCGGCAGGGAAAGCTGCGAACTCCCGAACCCATCGAGGTTCACGGTGTACTGTCGAAAATGACGGATTACGTGGCGGACCAGTATCTGGCTGGAGTGTCGCCTGTTGTCAGACACGACTTCCTGCACGCCATCGGAGGACCCAGCGCAGGGAATAACGCTGATGCGGATGTGGGCTGGCTCACAAAGGTCGCCAGCATGGCCGCCCTCCTCACCCACCCAGACAAGGTGCTGAATGCCCTCGGCGATCAACCCTGGCTAGACATTCGGGCGGCATAGCTGAGGTCCCGCCGTCTCTCACTGCCTTGCGGCCTGAAAGCTCCTAGAATGGCGCCAATAGACATCATCAAACCCACCGCACGCCGGCTCCGGGCAGCCGTCACGGACGTCCTCAACGCCCACGACCTGCTCGGCGTCCTGGACCTCGGGGCACCGGCCGGTGAGTATGACCCGGAGATGAAGGACTTCGTCCGCCTCATCGAAGACGGCTCCGTCATCACACCGGAAACTGTCGCCGATGTCTGGCACAAGTGGTTCGTTGATCCCGGCGAAGCATCCGAACCACCCACGCCCGGCATGATCGCCCTGGCCGCGGACCTTCAGGTCATTCGGACCGGCCTTGCCCGGACGCCGACAGCGGATTAGACGGCACGCAAGACGACACCTGACGTCGTTCCGATTCACCAGGGCCAGCTGCTGCCATGATTTATCCGACAGCACCTGCCCCTTCCAGATAGGCCACCATTGACTCATCTGCCGCACTCCCCCGGACACCCTGGACAGCAGCCCTCGCCCCCGCAGTCGGAGTACCCTGCTCCCCCGCAGACGGGCTTCCAGCACTACAGTCAGCCCCAGTATCCCTACCAGCACCCAGGCGGACCCTTCCTGCCGCCCACGCCACCCGGGTCCGGCTTGCGCATTACGGCGGGAATCCTGGGAATCCTGACGAGCCTCTGGGCGGTCATCCTGGCCATTGCCACGGGAAGCGTGTTCGTCCCGGCTGCGGCGGTTTTCGGACTGGTGGCGCTGAGCCTCCTCACTCTGGGCATCATCCAGATCGTCAAATCCCGGTCCAGGGACGCGGGCATACCGCAGGCGCTTCTCGGTACGACCGCTACCGGCATGGCCGGTGCCGTTGTCGCCGCGGTGCTCGAACTGACCGGCGGGGCCTTTGTCATCGTTGCCACCGGCTTGTTCCTGCCCGTAGGGGTGCTCTCGCTCCTGGCCTTCATGGAAGCCAGGACGGCTAGCCGGAAGCAGGGTCGCTCCGGAGGGCGTTCCCGCTAAGGAGATCCGACCGACGAAGCGTTGCGACTGGCAGGATAGCCGTGTGACGAATCGCTGGGAGGCTGCCCCGAACCCGGAGTGGGTGCTGATGTACCGGGGCGGGCTCCGGCGTGGCCAGATCGCCAAGCTAGTAGGGGCCGCGACGTCGACCGTCGGCTACCACCTGGCCGCTGCAAGAGCCGCTGATCCACAGCTCCAGTCCGCACACGAGGCGGCAACTGCCCTGAAAACAGCGCACACGGCGACGGCATCCGGTCTGGAGCACATGCGCGAGCTCCTGGCGTTCATCCAGGGCAGCGACCGCTATCCTTCCCGGGCCAGCACCGACGATACGGAGCGGACCCTCGCAGCGTGGCTGCAGCGGCGCCGGGAGGAGGCTCGCGACGGGACGCTGGCCCTCGCCTACCGGGATGGTTTAGAGGCTCTTTCGGGGTGGCAGACACCGACCCGGGCGGAGTCTGACAAAGTCTGGTGGGAGAAGCGGCTCGCGGCCCTGGTCCAATTCCGGGCCGCCGGCAATGACTGGCCGCGACACAAGGCGGCCGTGGAAGGGCTGGAGCATGACCTTGGCGTATGGCTGCATTACCAGCGGGCCAAACTCCACCGCGGCGAACTCGACCAGGTCAAAGTGAAGCAGCTGGACCGGGCGCTGCCCGGCTGGCGGACCGGCCGCCGGCGGGGACGGAAGCCCCGCCAGGACGTCCCAGCTAAACCCGGCCGTGACACTGAGGCGTTACATAGGAAGTAGACGGATCTGCAGCAATTTACCGGTGGATTGGCGCCGATGTATGCCTCCCCCTCAATCGGAAAATACTGCTGGTCAGACTCAACGAATCAAACCGCAGTTCGGACAGGGGCAAGCTGCCCAAACTGCGCGTGCTCTGGGATCCCCTCTAGTCCCCATGGTTCGGCGACTACTTTATCGGCCGGCTTCGTCCGGGCAGGGCTATAAATTCGGAAGGGCGTGTTGTCGTTGGGCTTAAAGTGAACTCTCCGGCCAGCAGCCTTGCCGGCCCGAAGTGCCGCCAAATGAGCTGGGGCGTCGTCGGCGCCCACGTGCGGATGATAGATACCAACACTGCCAATAAAGAGCTCCTCGCCAAGGAGTTCAATTGTCCATTCGTCATTTCCGATGAACAGCGTCGCCCCTTCGCCGAACAGGCCGGACTCGGCGATGCCCTGCTTGCCGTTCAATGTCACGTTGAAGCCATTCGCGTCCGGCAGAACCGCGCAGCCTCCGGACAGCATGATGCGGACTACACGGATCCAAACCCTCTCCAAGGCCTCCGGGAGCACCTCCGGGAACTCGAAGGCGACGTTCAGGTGAGATTCGATGAATGCGAGATCATCGATGAGTTCCTGCAGGGCAGCGCTGGGCTCATACGGTTCAACGAACTCGGGAACACCTAACTGGCTAGTATTGCCGTCTACACTCACAGCGACCCGGACAGCCTCGGGCAGCGATTGCAGGAACCGGACTGTCTTCTGGATGTCCCTAGCGGCGCTTCCTGCCGGTTTGAAGCTCATGTCGACCCGGCAGGGCTGGTTTCGGTCGAGAGGGAAGATCCACCGCTGTGTCAGTCCACCCCTGAACGTGCACGTGAGGGTTCCTCCTGCCGAACCTGAGGTGACGTAGGAAGTTCGACCGGAAAGACTGCTGAGCCTGCGGTCGTCAGCACTGTAAGTGGTCGCAGACATCTTCAACTCCTGCTTACTCGAGCTAGGGGGCAGCAGGCGTAGCTCGGCGATGTCTTCTGTTCCGGTGAACCACTCTGGGCCAATCCTTGTGAACGACGTGACGACGTGATCGGGCAGCACCAAAGGCTCGACCACCCCGTAATCGAGAGACTCCTGAAAGGACTTCTGCAATGCAGCATCCTTCGGTCCGAAGGCAGTTTCGACTACAAAGGAAAGAGGCTCGCGCTCTGCTGCGTCCGGTCTCTTGGCGTACAGCTCCTCGTGATACCTCCCACCCTTAACTGACCAACTCCTCCCCCAGTAGGCGCTAATGCCGTCGGCACGCTGATCGAGGCGGAGTGCTTCCGACGCTAGATCCCCCGGTTTAGCCAATACAGACTGTTCACGTCCAACTCTGGACAAGGCATCGAGGCCAGCTTCACGGGTAGCCCAATCATGGACATCAGGGTATTTGGCCAGGAGAAGGTCAAGGCTTGTTGCATCGATGAACCGGATCAACACGTTCCGATCTTTTCTCAATGCCCAGACAGACTTGCGTTCGTTTGTCGTCAATTTGGCTGGCACAACCAGAGTCCAGACGTCCGGATTATGGGCCATGGCCCTCTCAAACGATTTTTTTATCTGTTCTTTGCGGGGACTGAACAGCTTCGAAAAGCCTTCCGGGAACCACTTGAGCTGAAGAATTTCAGTGAGCTGGCCGGTCCGTTCCACCCGGACATCAATGTCGATCCCTCCATCGCCACCACGGCCGTCAATGGCTTGTGCGACCATCCCCTCGCCGGTCCGATCACGAACTATGAGAGACTCGGCGACCTCGTTGAAATCCGTCTCGGAGATGGTACGCCAGTTGATTCTCGATCCCGACAAGTGCCCTCCCTACAGCAGTGGAGCAAGCCTACCGCGCTGCAGAAATGATCAGCGGTCTCACTGCCTGGCAGCGAGGCGCCGTGGAGGAATGCTTGGTACCGGCATGGTGTTTCCCAAGAGGCGGGTAAGTAGTCAGCGTTTTAGACCTGAGCCTTCCACCGGGTCTCCGATTCGGTCTGGATCGCATCAGATCGAATCAAAACCGACGGGTCCAGACATGATCGGTGGGGGCACCACGGCGACCATTAGCAAGGACACCGAGCGCCAGTCACCTTGAATTGAAAAGTCCAAGGCGGCTAGTCTTCAGGCTCCCCGTCGTCCTTCAGTTCACCGGCGACAATGCGCTGGGCAGTGCGACGGTATGCCCCAGCAATGAAGTCTTCAATGTCATCGGTCCCAATGCGCCACACGCCGCGGCCCCCAACCTGAATTCCGCGAAGCTCCCCAGTCTGTAACAGAGCCCGGATCTGGCTTTCGGAAACGTTCAGCTCTTCAGCGGCCTGCGGAATGGTCAGGAAGCGGCGTTTTTGGGGTTGGTCGGACACGGACCCATCTTATGTGCGGTCCGACCCGTCGCAGGCAAGTGGAACGCACATTGCGCATTCGCGCGGCCGCACGCCGCCACTCCAATCAAGGATGGACGCCTACGGAACAGAAGACGACAATGAAGGGAACTGCAGCGACGGCAGAGGCGGATCGGGGGCACGACGACATGGCACGGTCGGCATCGCACCGCAGACCATCGCAGGAAACGGATGAGATTCCACCGTCACAGCGTCCGGCCTCAGTGAACCCCGCAGACCGGAGAGTGCAGATTGCCGCTGCCAAGGCACGGGTCACCTTGGACAAACTTACCCACGATGAGACACCTCGATGGATCATCGCCCTGTCTAAGGAAACACCCGAGTAACAGACAGTCGCCATAACGCAGCATCTCAGAGGGCTAGCGAGCAGAAGGAAATGAGCGTGATGACTACGCAGGAACCTTACCGCGAGCACGACTCCAGTGCCGCGGCAGAGGACGAACAAAGGAACCCTGCTGGCTCAACCCGGACGTCGCATCGTGCTGCCTCCTACGACCGGGGCGTGCAAATTGCGGCGGCCCAGTTGCGGTTGGTGACAGACCGCCGTCTTGGGAAAGCGACGCCGGAATGGGTCACGGCCCTCGCTCAAGAAGAACCACAGGCGCCCTGACCCCCGCTGTCCTGCGGCAGCAGAGCGTCCCCAAGTGGTCCATCGTGGTGGTCCTTCACGGTCCACAGGCGGTACTTGTTGGGCAAAGTCCCGCGAAATTAATGGATTCTCGCCGACCAGACGGACCACTATCCAACTCCTCAAGGATCATCCTTGGACCACCTGAGGACCAGAAAAGGACGAGCCCTAGGAGCACCGGCCACGCGCCGCTGAAGCTGTCCTGATGACTGAACTTCCATATTGTCAGGGGCCGACCACCGGGGAGAGCCCAAGGCAACACTGAGCGGCGGCCTGCTCAGTCTTGCCTGCCTTTTGGCAATTAACGATGCTGTGATCCTGTCTGTGCGGCTACCTTCGACGCTTGATGAGTGGCCGTTCATCCGCACGCGGATTCCTGGCCTACCCCCTTGGAGTCGTGCTGCGTTGACGGACCCGACCATCGAGACTGCCGATTATTGAAGCGCAAACTGTCCGCCGACTTTACATTGACCAGTGGTGACCTATCGTCCGCACGCGGATTCCTGGCCCATCACATGGATGCGGATTTTCGGCGGTCAATCATTCGGCTTGTTGTTGGGCACAATGAAACGGCACAACTTTCGACTTCAGCATTGGCATCACTATGAGGTTTTCAATTTGAAGAGCATCGCGGCACGAACAGGAATTACCCTTTGATCCGCACACCATGTCCCTCACTGAAAACTCTAGTTGAGAGACGAGGGATCCATCAAGCTGAGAGATTACACCGGAACTCACGGCGCATTACCGCGCATTCTCTCACCGTCCCTGACAAGACCTCGGTGCGCGCGCCGATCCGCACCACACGCCCCGTTACTCCCACCGAACGACCATGAAACGACCATCTGGTCGAGTGACAAATTCCGCGGAATACCGGGGAATATAGGGCCCCTACTACTACTACTCTACTTAAACGACCTTAAAAGAGAGATATATATAAGGGGCTCCCTTGTTCTCTTCCTAAAGGGCACCCTCCTTTCCTAGTTAATACACTTTCCCTTCCATATAGGTGTCCCCTCCCGGGTCGTTTTGGTCGAGTGAGGGTCCCGGCGGACCACAATTCCGCGCCAGCGTTGGGATGCGGGCCCGTTTTGCCACCCTACCGGCGGTAGGGTCCCGGGCGATTCAGGGGCCATGTGTGGTGGAGCGGACACCTGGAACCACAGGTGAGAGACGTCCGTTTTAGGCCTCGTGATAACCTGAGGAACGATATTCCGGCTCTAGAGACGATGGTTATCACGTTTCCCATTGCGCCCCGGAAGGCTCCCTTTCCACAGGCGAATGCCTTGAGCCGCAAAAATGCGATGACCCGTAAAAGTTCGCTTCCTTCCGCTCCTCTCCACGCCCCCCTGGATCTCCTGTGGGGCATACTTTCAATGCCAGCATCGCGCGAAGCCTCACGGTCAGCTCGAGACCAAGGACAGCTGGTGATAGATGAGGAGGCACAGATTGGCACAACAAAGAGGCAGTCGCAGTTCTGGGAGAAGGCCCGCCGGCCAGGCATATGCGGCGGTCGAAATATTCACGAAGAAAACGGTCGAGGCTGCGCTGGTTTCCAAGGCGCACCGCGCTGTTGGCCACGTGCATAGGCTGCGGCGAGCCGATCCGAAGCTGTCCCGGGATGACCTCATGAAAGTGCTTGCAGACGAGTTCTACGAGGCCGCCAGGCAGAGTGGCCTGTCAGCTGGAGCGGCCATCTCATCGGGGTCAGCGTCGGCGGTGTCGGAGACGAGAAAAGAGACCCTGGAGGCCGCCGTCTTCTTTGTCCTGGCTGCCACCGAAGCGTACGAGATCCCGCTGTCAGAACTCGAATACCGGGAGGGAGTGGTGCGCGCCGTTCTCCTCGCTAAGAATGCAGACTGGCTCGTCAACCTTCTGGCGTCCAAGACAGCTCCGCATTGGGCCGGGAAGTTCGTAGCCTGGCTTCCGGAGCCAGCTGCCAGAGGCATTAGCCGCATCAACGATGTCATGGGCCCTGGGTTCATCGTCGACCAGGGCGAAGGCGACATCGTGATTGAGAAGGTTGTAGAACGCGGGGTCGGGAGCGCCTTTGGTGTGGTCACCAACGCCGCCTTCGCATGGAATGTCATCAGAGTTACCAAGGGTGCCCTTACCGACCTCGAGCGTTCTCTGGCTCTCGATGGTGACATTGTGGGAGAGGACGATGGCGAGCCCGACGACATTGTGGACAGCGGTACCCAGGGGCCAGCCGGCCACAGATAAGAAGCTCAGCGGTGCGGTGACACCTCGGGCCTGCTCCGCACACATGAGGAGCATGACATCCCTCGGAATTGATCTCTCAGACCTCGGCATCACGCCAATTGTTGATGTGCCGGAACAGACGCCGGCCGAACCCGCCGATGACGGACGCACCCTCATCGTCGGTTCCACCCTGGCCAAGGCGCTCTACAGCGTCTGGTCCGGCGCCCCGATCACGATCGTCGACTCCCCTCCCGGTGCCGGCAAGACCACCCTCGTCGCCCAGGCCGTCGCGTACTTCCGGGAACGGTCCAGCCTGAAGATCATCGTCGCGTGCGCCACCCGCCGCGCGGCCTACGACATTGCCGAGCGGATCGCCGCCGAGCTGGGCCCGGACCGGGACGGAAACCCGCAGGTCGCCCTCTCCGTGTCGAACATGGAACCGCCGATCGGCGTCTCCAAGGGCGGCGCCACACCGGCGGCCGGAACATCCCGGTGGTCCGCACGATCGCGTCCTGCAAGACGAGCAACCGCCCCGCCTGCGACCTGATGATCATCGACGAGGCGTACCAGGCGACGTTCGCCGGTGTCTCCAACGCCTCCGACGAAGCCCAGCAGCTTCTCATGGTGGGCGACCCCGGCCAGATCGGCCCCGTCGTGACCGCCGACGTGTCCGCGTTCCGCGGCCGCGAAACGGCTCCGGCTTACCCGCTTCGTCAAAGTATCGGTTGTCATGAGCCCCATGCGCACGGCACACCCCGGCGCCCTTCCGGTAAATTCAACGGTGCACGTACCGGTAGGGCAAGATACTTCCCATGGGTTCAGCAAGTTTCGAAGACGTCCTCGACCGCCTCTATTTTTCGGCGACCGACCAGCACGACAAGGGCACCAAATTCGAACACCTGATGAAGCGCTACCTGGAGCTGGAGCCCAAGTACGCCGACCAGTTCTCGGACGTCTGGCTGTGGACGGAATGGCCGGGACGGAACGGCCACGTCGACACCGGCATCGACCTCGTCGCCCGGGACCGTTACACCGGCGAACTGACCGGGATCCAGTGCAAGTTTTACGACCCGGCCCGGACCCTGGATAAGAAGCAGATCGACTCGTTCTTCACCGCCGTCGGCAAGAGCGAGTTCTCCTACGGGATGGTCGTTTCCACCACAGACAAGTGGTCCAAGCACGCCGAGGACGCCCTGGAGGGCCAGTCCAAGCCGATGACCCGGCTGCGCTTCGCCGACCTTGCCGACTCCACCATCGACTGGTCCGAGTTCAGCATTGACGCGCCGGAGCAGATGAAGCAGCTGGGCGGCGGCAAGGAGCCGCGCAAGTACCAGCGTGAAGCCATCGAGGACGTGAAGAAGGGCTTCACCGTCAGCGACCGCGGCCGGCTGATCATGGCGTGCGGCACCGGCAAGACCTACACCTCCCTGAAGATGGTCGAGGAGATCGTTCCGATCGGCGGCTCCGTGCTGTTCCTGGTCCCCTCCATCGCGCTGCTGCAGCAGACCCTGAACGAATGGACCGCCCAGGCCTCCGTCCCGCTGCGCCCCCTGGCCGTCTGCTCCGACACCAAGGTCGGCCGGAAAGAGCACGAAGACGTCAGCGTCCACGACCTGGCCTTCCCGGCCACCACCGACCCAGCCAAGCTGCTGAACCGTGCCCGCATCAGCACCGGCCAGGAAGCCATCACGGTGGTGTTCTCCACCTACCAGTCCATCGACGTGATCCACCAGGCACAGAAGGACGGACTGCCCGAATTCGACCTCATCGTCTGCGACGAGGCACACCGTACCACCGGCATCACCGAGGCAAGCCACGACGACTCCGCGTTCGTGAAGGTGCACGACAACACCTACATCGAATCCGGCAAACGGCTCTACATGACGGCCACCCCGCGGATTTACGTTCAGGAAGCCAAGGCCAAGGCCGGCCAGGACGACGTCAAGATGTACTCCATGGACGACGAGGCAGTCTACGGCCCCGAGTTCCACCACCTCGGTTTTGGAAAAGCCGTGGAGATGGGCCACCTGGCCGATTACAAGGTCCTGGTCCTCGCCGTGAATGAGGAAGCGGTCAGCAAGTCCTTTCAGGGCCTGTTCGAGGAGAACGGGGACCTAAACCTGGACGACGCAGCCCGGATCGTCGGCTGCTGGAACGGGCTCTCCAAGCGCGGCGTCAACGGGGAACGGCTGGAAATCAGCGACTCCTCCCCGATGCGCCGGGCCGTCGCCTTCGCCCGTAACATCAAGGAGTCCAAGAAGCTGGCCGCCGACTTCGAGCTGGTGGGCCGGCAGCTGCTCGTGAACCGTGGCGAGTCTGAAGCACCGGCCCTGAAGCTGGAAGCCGACCACGTGGACGGCACCTTCAATGTCCTGGAACGCTCGTCCAAGCTGGACTGGCTCAAAGCCGAGGACACCGCCACCGCGGACGGGGAAGACACCTGCCGGATTCTCTCCAACGCCCGCTGCCTCTCCGAAGGAGTGGACGTCCCGTCCTTGGACGCGGTTCTGTTCCTGAACCCGCGGAACTCCCAGGTCGACGTCGTCCAGTCCGTCGGCCGCGTGATGCGCAAGGCCGAAGGCAAAGAGTACGGCTACATCATCCTGCCGATCGCCGTTCCGGCCAGCCAGGACCCGGAGACGGCCCTGAACGACAACAAGAAATACAAGGTCGTCTGGGATGTCCTGCAGGCTCTCCGGGCCCATGATGACCGGTTCGAAGCGATGATCAACAAGCTCGAACTGAACCGGAACGCCAATGACAAGATCGATGTCATCACCGTGGCAGACCCGTTCGGCGACGGCCCGGGCGGCGGTGGGAACGACAAGCCCAACGGGACTGGCACGGAGGCTTTGTTCCACATGGCCGGCGCCGACCAGTGGCGCAACGCCATCTTCGCCCGCATGGTTCGGAAAGTCGGCGACCGCCGCTACTGGGAATCCTGGGCCAAGGACGTCAAAGAGATCGCCGACCGGCACGTGCTCCGCATCCGCACCATCCTGGACGGTGAAGACCAGCGCCCGCGAGAAGAATTCAGCGTCTTCCTCCAAGGCCTGCGCGGGAACCTGAACGACTCCATCACCGAGTCGGACGCCATCGACATGCTCTCCCAGCACCTGATCACCAAACCCGTCTTCGAGGCGCTCTTCGAGGGGTACTCGTTCGCAGCCAACAACCCCGTCTCCCAGGTCATGGACTCCATGGTCGACATCCTGGAGAAGTACAACCTGGACTCCGAGGTCGCCAGCCTCGAATCCTTTTACCGCTCCGTGCGGGTCCGGGCCGAAGGCATCACCAACGCCGAGGGCAAGCAGAAGATCGTCACCGAACTCTACGAGAAGTTCTTCAAGCTGGCCTTTCCGCGGACCGCCGAGTCCCTCGGCATCGTTTATACCCCGGTGGAGGTTGTGGACTTCATCATCCGCGCCGTCGATGACGTGCTGGCCAAGGACTTCGGCGCTTCCATCAGCGATGAGGGCGTCCACGTTCTGGATCCGTTCACCGGAACCGGCACGTTCATCGTGCGGCTGCTCCAGTCCGGCCGGATCAAACCTGAAGACCTGCTCCGCAAGTACACGCAGGAGCTGCACGCCAACGAGCTCCTGCTCATGGCGTACTACATCGCCGCGATTAATATCGAGGCCACGGTTCATGGGCTGCTCGAGGAACAGGCTGCCGCCGAAGGCAAGGACCCGGCAGCCGTCGAATACCGTTCGTTCGACGGCATCGTCCTGACCGACACGTTCCAGATGACCGAGGACGGGGACACCCTCGACGACTTCGTTTTCACCTCCAATAACGACCGTGTCGTGACGCAGAAGTCGCTCGACATCCGGGTCATCATCGGCAATCCGCCTTACTCAGTTGGCCAAACCAGCGGCAACGATAACAACGCCAATCTCAGGTACAAAGGCCTGGACAACTCCATCTCAACCACCTACGCGGCGGAGGGGACACTAAAAAACAAGAAGTCCCTCTACGACAGCTATATCCGGGCCATACGATGGGCCTCGAACCGCGTGTTGCAGTCGCCCAAGGGGGGCATCGTTTGCTATGTCTCCAACGGCGGCTACATCGACGGGAACGCCGCCGACGGCATGCGAAAGACCCTCTGCTCAGAATTCCATGAGCTGTACGTCTACAACTTGCGCGGAAACCAGCGCACCGCCGGTGAATTGAGCCGTCGTGAGGGCGGAAAGATCTTCGACTCCGGCAGCCGTAACACCGTAGCAATCCTTCTGCTCGTGAAGCGTCCAGGCCCGGTCACGTCATGCAACCTCAATTACAGGGATATTGGCGATTACCTGGACCGCAAGGAGAAGCTCGCCATCGTTGACGGCGCCAGCATCGACAACATCCCGTGGGAGCGGATAGTTCCCAACGCAAACGGCGACTGGATCAACCACCGAAGTGACCTGACAGATTCCTTCACACCGGTCGGGCCAACGGCAGGCGGCCCTTCGATATTCACGCTCGGATCAAACGGAATCACGACGGCTCGCGATGCCTGGGTGTACAACTCATCCCGTGCAAAGCTCCTCAGCAACATTGAAAAAACAGTTGCGACATACAGCGAAGCCTTGGAAACCGGGGAGCAGACCGATGACGCATCTAAAATCAGCTGGTCCCGGGCATTGAGGCGGAAGTTCGCCTCACGGGCAACTCTTGAAGTCGACACCTCGAGTGTTCGCTCCGCCACTTATCGCCCGTTCAACAAGACCAACGTGTACTTCGATCCGAAACTGATCGAAGTACAATCCAAGATGCGGAGCATCTATCCTTCGGAAGCAACCCAGAATCTCGGGTTCTACGTTGTTGGTGCGGGGTCGGACAAGCCATTTTCAGTCCTCATGACGGATTCAATTCTGGACATCGCTTTTTGGGGATCGAGCTCAGGAAATTACTTTTCCCGGCGTACGTTCCAGGAAGCCTCACCCCAAGAGACCCATCTCCTTTCTGCGCTGAGCATTGGCTCCGGTGACGAGCCGGTCGACAACATCTCGGACGACGCTATCCGGGATTTCCGGGAGACATACGGTTCCGATGTCAGCAAGGACGACCTGTTCTTCTACGTCTACGGGCTCCTTCACTCCCCCGAGTACCGGGCCGGCTTCGAGGCCGACCTCGGGAAAATGCTCCCACTAATTCCGAAGGTTGCAGGTGTCGACCGTTTCCGGGCCTTCGTTGAGGCCGGCAAGGCGCTCTCTGACCTGCACATCGGCTACGAGTCGCTGGAGCCGTACCCGCTGAACGAGGTGGCCACCGGCATGGCCGTCGATCAGGACGAGTACGCCCGATATACGGTGAAGAAGATGAAGTACGCAGGGAAGGCCCCGGCCTGGGACAAGACCCGCATCATCTACAACCCGCAGATCTCGCTGGAGGGCATCCCGGCGGACGCGCACCGGTACATGCTTGGGTCCCGGTCCGCCCTGGACTGGATCCTGGAGCGGTACCAGGTCAAGACGGACAAGGCATCAGGCATCATCAATGACCCGAACGACTGGTCACTGGAGAATAAGCAACCGCGCTACATCATCGACCTGATCGGGCGGATCGTGACGCTGAGTCTGGAAACCAACAGGATCGTGGACGGACTGCCGGGCCTCGGGCTGACCTAGCCTACGCCTGGGCTGTCCGCCGCAGCCTGGCCGCCTCGACCGCCCAGTTGGTGCCGAAAGCGACGATGACAGCCGCCCCGAGCAGCCCGGCGGTGTAGGTCGTCAGCACAACGTGATTCGAAGTCAGCCGGCTTTAGACCTTCCTTTCTTTGGAGGAGCCACATTCTTGAGACCGTCTGAATAGTCGGGCACAATCTCCGGTCGATGGATGTAATGCCTGCGTGTCGTCTCGGGTGAGGAATGGCCCAGCTGTTGTTGCGCGGCTTCATCGCGGTAGTGTTCAGCGATCTCGCTGCTGACTGTTGATCGGAAGAAGTGTGGGGTGATTTTCTCGCTGATATTAGCTGCCGTTTTTGCCTTCTTCAGGTCTGACCTGAAATTGCTGGGCCGGACGAAGGTCCCGTTCCGTGTGGCAAAAACAGCGTTGGTGCGGGTCGGGCGCTTGTTCCTGTGCCGTTGCCGAATCATGGCTTGGATCCAGTCCTGCGTCAGCTGCAGTATCCGTTGGCTATCGGTCTTGGGATAGTCCTGACGGTAGAAGAGTCCGTCCTTCTCAACCAATGTGCCGCTCACGGTTACCAAGATGCGGTCTCCATCGAATTGGATGTCGTCCCAACGCACGGCAAGTGCCTCACCAATGCGAACGCCGGTAGCGAAGAGAAACTCCACAACGTCAGACAGCCGTCCGGTAGGTTTGGGCCCTCCGACTCCTGGTTCTGGCTGCCGAGCGCGTACCGCCTCATGTACTGCTGCCACCGTGGATGGCTTCAATCTTGTCGGGAGCTTCCTGGGACTGGGCACCTTGGAGACAAAGCGGACAGGATTGTCTGGGCGGAGCCCTTGGCGTACGGCGTAGTCCATGATCTGGCTAAGCACCTGTTTAGCCAGATCTGCGGTTCTGTACCCGGTTCCGGCTTCCTTGTCATACAGGCTATGGATGGCCTTTTCGCACTCGGGCGTTTTCAGCTCAGCCACAGGGAATCCTCCCAAAACAGGAAGCAGATGGCCACGGAGGTTTGCTGCGTACGAGGTCCATGTCTGCATACGCAGGCCGGTAGTGGGCGACGCACCGGTTTGGGTGATGTGATCGATTTTCACAGGAGAAGGTTTTCTTACCTGCAACCAGCGCTCCGACAGCTCTTCCAGAGTCACGACAGAGGCCTGTGTCTCGGCTTCGTCAGCATCCTTCCTACGCTTTTCGGCCTGTTTTTGAGCCTCTTCGACGGCACGCCGCAATGCAAGGTCGGCGGCGCCTTTGGTCCGGCCTGACCGCTTGATGTCATGCCGCTCTCCCGCATCATCGTTGTACCGGCTTCGAGCTGTCCACTTACCGGTCTCGTCCTTTTTGGGTGTGTACTCGAAAAGTTGCCAAGCGGGAATCTTCGCCCGGGCCATCAGCCGGCCCTCTTCGCCTGGTTTTCCATCCAGGCGTCAATGTCACCCAAGCGATAAAGGACGCGCCCCCGGCCGATTCGCACGTACTCCGGGCCGCACTCAAGGCTTGCCCAGTTTGCGAGGGTGGCAGGGCTCAGCCGCATGTGCTCGGCGGCCTCTTTGCGGGTCAGCCAGGTTGTCTTCTTGGTATCTTCATCTCTATTCACAGCCTTCCCTATGCCGCACGAAAGACGGCGGGTGTCACTTTTCGGCGCCGCACCTGAAGGGCACACTTTGGGGCACACTTTGAAAAGTGATTCCCGGGAGGGTCCGTGAATGCTTCCACCGGGAAATTCGGCTAGTTTGCAGGGTAATGGCCATGATCGGGGAGGGCCGGGTATCCCCGTGATTCCATCACTCGTAATGAAAAGGTCATCAGTTCGATTCTGATAGGAAGCTCGGGCAAAACCCCCTGGAAACCAAGGTTTCTGGGGGTTTTTTGCTGGCTGTTGACATTTTCAGGTGCCTGGGGCGGTGACGCCGCACGGCGACCTTGAAGCACCGCAGCGGAATGTCCGCGCCCGGTGGAGGTCGCTGAGGATCGGGCGACGGCAGGCTGTGTGGGGCCGAATTGCCTAGTGCGCGTGATACCCGGCCCGTCGACTGGCTCGCCGTTCCTGGCGTCGTTCCCGCCTCTCATCGCGGTCTACGCGAGACAGCAACACCAGGATCGTACCGACCCAGATGACAAGAAACACAAACACCAGAGCAATCGCTTCCTGGCTGGCCATACTGCAATTTTATGCCGGAAAGGGCATCACGGGGCGACATCAAGCAGATCTACGGGATTCGGCTCCGGCCGCGGCGGGACGGCCTTCGACGGTGTGCCAGCCGCCGCGCTCGTGTTATGCGGTGCACCCGCTGGTGAACCGCCCGGTCCGCTCTCCGCTCCTGGCGCAGCACCCGCCTTTCAGGGCGGTCCAGCCTGGAAAGCAACAGCAGAATCGTGCCGGCCCAGATAATTGCCATCACAAATACCAGTGCGATCGCTTCCTCGGGGCGCATATGGCAATTTTATGCCTTGGAGCGTGTCAGGGATCCAAGGCGCGTCACTATTCTTGCCGGCTCAGGTTTTTCTCGGCCACCTTATGGATGCGGCGCACAGCACGGCTGAGGACATCCAGAGGGCACCGCCCGGTCCCGCCGGCGCGGCAAGGAGGCCGGCACCGATCGGCAAGGCAACCTGTCCGAGCCGGTTGCCCAGCAGCCTCAGCGCCAAAGCCGCGCCGCGGGCATCGGGAGGGACGGCCTGGGTGATCAGGGTCATCGTTATCGGTTGCCCCAAGCCGAGGAAGAACCCGGCAGCGGCCAGAAGGATGCCGGCTACAACTGGGTTGTCGAACAGCCAAGGCAGGATGGCCAGACCAATGCCGGCACCAGCAAGGCTCGAGGTAACGAGACCGGTTCTGCTCCAGCGGGACAGCAGGACGGGCAGGAGAAGGCGGGACGAAATCGACGCCGCCGCCCGGACCGCCAGCAGGACTCCAATTCCAACGGGAGCAATGCCGGTCTCTTCCCCCAAAAGAGGAAGAAAGGCAACAATGATGTCGGTTGTGGCAAGCAGGGCAAGGCTGGCGATCATGTTGGTCTTGACGGTGCGGACTCCCAGGAGGTGCACCACTGACGTCGGCCGGGAAGGCGCGGATGCCGCTGAGATGTTTGCCCGGGCTCGGGGTGTTGCCGTTGCCGATGCACCTAATGCGACCGGAACCGCGAACAGGGCGATGGCCCCGGCGAGGAGCAGCGCCAAATTGGCGTCTGTGAGCCGGGTTTCGGCAGATACGTTTCCAGCGGACCCCATGGCCAGGCCCGCGACGAGTGGGCCCATGAGCTGCCCGAGTGAGAATGCGGCCGTGAACCATCCGAAGGCTGCGTCCATTTGGCTCAGCGGGACGAACCTCGCGATGGCGGACTGGCCGGCAATCGTGAAGCACAGGTGTCCCATCCCGAGCACGGCACTGGCCAACGCCACCAAGAGCAGGGATGGGGCAGAGGAGAGCAGGAAAGGACCGGCAGACAGCAACAGCGTCCCGACGACCGTGATGCCCCGGAGCGACGCTCGGCGATCGGACATCCGACCCAGCCAAAGCGCGAAGGCCACTGGTAGGAGCGCGAAGGAGGCAGATGTCAGCCCGACCATCACCGAGTCACCGCCAAGGGCAAGCACCTTATAGGAGATCAGGGGACGGGCAAGGTTAAGAGCCATCTGGCACAGCACGGCGGCGGCGATCAGCATCCACAGCCACCGCCGCGGCCCCCTTTCGGGCTTTGGCAGCCCCGTCACCGGAAGTCAGCGGTGGTGTCTTTTGCGACCTCCAGGAGCGTGGTCTGGAAGGCTATTTCAGCGGCCGCGCGTACCCTGTCATGTCGGTGGGCCAGGAGCACCCGTCGGGATGGTGCGCTGCTTCCGAGCGAAACGATGCTGACGCCGGGGTGCTTATTGACCACGGCAGTTCTAGGTGCCAAGGCGATCCCCAGACCAACGCTCACCATGGCCTGGGCTTCCTGGTAATCATTGGCATGGAAGGCGATACGGGGCGTGAATCCTGCTGCGCGGGCGCTTCGGTGCAGCACTTCGACGACGGGATGCGCCTCTTCACGCACAATCCATTCCTCAGCAGCCAGGTCTGCCATGTCCACGTGCTTCCGGCGTGCCAATCGGTGGTCCTTGCCCACGATCAGGGCCGTCGCGTCCTCGAACACGGTGGTCAGGGCAAAGTCCTCCGGGTTTATCCGGTTCCACTCGTAGTCCCAAAGGAGGGACATTCCCACCTGGCCGTTCTCGAGCATTTCAATAAGCTCCCCGAAGCGGCTACTGCGGACGTGCAACTCGATCGCCGGGTATTCCTTCTTGAACCTGCTAATCACCACGGGGAGGAACGAACCGCCCAGGGTGGGGAATGTTCCCATCGTGAGGCTTCCGCGGTTGAGCCCGGCGATTTCCGCCAGGTCAGCCTCGGCCGCGGCCATCTGCCGCAGGATCCGGCGGGTGTGCGAGGCGAGAACATGCCCGGCATCGGTGGGAACCATCCCCCGGGTTTGTCGCTGCAGAAGGGGTTGGCCGATTTCGGCTTCGAGCCGCCGAAGCTGCTGGGACACTCCTGACGGAGAATACACATGCTTCTCCGCAGCGGCAGTGATTGAACCGAGTTCCACCACATCAAGCAGTAACTCAAGTCTGCGCACGTTCAACAAGGCGGCTCCTTTTGAAGTATTTGTTATGCCCCCCACAGCATTCTACGTATTCCGTTCACGCTCGGCACGTTTCAAGGACCCGTGACGACGGAGAAGCATTGTGGCCGCGGCGAATTTACATGCCGAGCCGCGTGAAAGCACCAGTGATTGAAGCAATAGTGCATACTCCTGCAAGATCTGGCGTTTGTAATTCATCTGAGGTTCGCATCACACTTGTACCAGCCGGACAGGCTTGTCGGCCCAACGAAGGGCCCAGGAAGGTATGGAAAGCAATCATGTACAAAATCCCAGCAGTGTGGATGCGGGGCGGCACCAGCAAGTGCTGGGTCTTCGAATGGGACAACCTTCAGGTTCCCGGAAAGAGTGTGGACGAAGTTCTCCTGCGCCTTTTCGGCAGCCCCGACAACCGCCAGGTCGACGGTGTCGGCGGCGGAACGTCCACGACGAGCAAAGCTGTCATCCTCTCCCGCTCCCTCACAGACGACGCTGACGTCGACTACACGTTTGCCCAGGTCGCCATCGATGAGCAGAAAGTGGACTGGGGAAGCAACTGTGGCAACTGCTCGGCAGTCGTTGCACCGTATGCCATTGAACGAGGTTGGGTCTCCCCGGGCCAGCAGAGCACATCGGTCAGGACCCTGAACACCAACACCGACCAGCTCATCCTGCAGAAGGTTCCCACGCCGAACGGCGAGCTCCAGGACCCCGGAACCCAAATGATTCCGGGCGTGCCGTTCCCCGGACTGGCGGTTGGCATGGGCTTCCTCGATCCTGCGGGCAGGACCACCGGAAAGCTGTTCCCCACCGGAGAACCGCTGGACAAAGTGACCTTTGACGGGCAGGAGGTACCGGCCACGCTCATTGACGCCGGCGCTCCCCTGATCATCCTCGACGCCGTCTCCATCGGCCTGACTGGCCACGAGACCGCCGCTGACATCGATGGCCAGGCGGCACTCCTCGTCCACCTTGACGATGTACGCCGAGATGCTGCCGTCCGCATGGGCCTTGCGGCCACTAGGGCAGAGGCGGCACGCGCCATTCCAAAGCTTGCACTCGTGGCCAGGGCATCGCCGAACGACGAAGCTGACCTTATCGTCCGCATGCTATCCATGGGCAAACTTCACCCCGCTCTCGCAATCACCGGAAGTGTGGCGCTCACCATGGCTGCGCAGCACGAGGGCACCGTGGTCCGGGACCTGCTGTCCATGGATCCTTCATCCGGCCTCGTCATGCGCACGCCTGCAGGCGTCGTTCAGACCTGGGCGGAACTACGTGACGGCGTCCCCGTCGTCGGCACGCTTCGAAGCGCCCGCCGCATAGCTGACGCAGAACTGCTGCTTCCAGGCACCTGGTAAGCGGAACCCAACAAAGCCTTCCCCTTCCTGGTACGCCGCATTGGTGTTGCATGGTGGTAGGCACTTAATCAAAGGACCCCTCAATGACGAGCAGTAAGTCATCCTTGGAGCCGCCCGGAACTTCCCGGGAAGGCAGCGTCGGACAGACCGAGCAGCCCGATCCGCCCAAACACTCCCGACGGACCGTCCTAGCCGCCGTCGGTGCCTTCGCACTACTTGGCACGGCGACCACTGTCCTCGGCGGGAGCCTTCTGAACCCACCGTCCAGCACGGAAGACGGAGACTTCAGCGGCGAAACGCTTGAGTTCCTCATCCCCCTTGCCTCTGGCGGCGGAACAGACACCTGGGCTCGATTCATCGGGACGGAACTGACAAACTACGTCCCTGGACGTCCCGGGTTCGCACCCGTGAACGAAGCTGGCGGAGAAGGCATTCTGGGAACCAACAGGTTCGCCCGCTCAGCCAAGACAGACGGTACCGAAATCCTCGTCGGCACGGCATCCACCGTTGTGCCATGGGTCTTGGGACGCTCGGCGGTCAAGTACTCCTTCGAAGACCTGAAACCTGTCGTCGTCAACGGAACAGGCGGAGTCATCTACGCCCGGGCCGAAGCCGGCGTAGCCGGCCTTCAGGACCTGATCAACCGGGATACACCACTGGAATTTGGCGGCATCAGTGCCACGGGCCTGGACATCACTACCTTGGTGGCTTTCGACCTGCTCGAAGCCGATGTCACAAGTACCTTTGGCTTTGAAGGCCGAGGACCCGTCAACCTGGCCCTCCAGCGCGGTGAAATCGACCTCGACTACCAGACCACCTCCGCCTACGCGTCTGCAGTCGCTGGCATCGCCAAGGAAGGCAAAGCCGTCGTCCTCATGTCCTTCGGCCAGCTGAACGATGCGGGGGAAGTTGTCCGTGACCCGAACTTCCCTGACGTGCCCACGGTCGCGGAAGCCTACGAAACGCTCCACGGAAAGAAGCCCTCCGGCGAAAAGTACGAGGCCTACAAGACCCTTCTCGGACTGACCTACACCTACCAAAAGGGACTGTGGGTCCCACAGGAGACCCCGGAGAACGCCTACAGGCTGCTGCGCGAATCCAGCGAAAAGCTCGGCACCGATCCCGGATTCCAGGAAAAGGCTTCCAAAGTCCTCGGCGGCTATCCCCTGGTAGCCGACCCCGGCGTGGCAGACCGCGTCCGGGACGCCTACACAGTCAGCAGCTCCGTACGGTCCTATGTCACTGGGCTGCTCGCGGACAAATACAACATCCACGTTGAATAAGGACCATCATGCTTGACTCCGCAATGGCAGCGCTGGCATCCCTCGCTGATCCTTCCCTTCTCATCATGCTCCTCATCGGCACCGTCGCCGGTCTGATCATGGGCCTCATTCCGGGATTGGGCGGCACCGGCGCCGTGGCGATCCTGCTACCCATCACGTTCGGCATGGAGCCGCCCCAGGCACTGGCGCTCCTTATCGGCGCCCTGGCCGTTGTCCATACCTCGGACACCGTCTCCGCGGTACTGCTCGGTGCCCCAGGGTCCGCCTCGGCCAGCGTCACGATGCTGGACGGATATTCCATGGCGAAGAAAGGGCAGGCTGCACGCGCGCTGACCCTGGCCTTCCTCTCCTCCATGGCCGGCGGCATCATCGGCGCCATCGGCCTGACCCTGGCCATACCCCTCGCCCGACCGCTGGTCCTTTCCTTCGCCAGCCCCGAGCTCTTTATGCTCACCGTCCTCGGTGTAGCTTTGGCCGCGGTCCTGTCCCGCGGAAACATCATCAAGGGAGTCTCCGCAGGCCTCCTCGGTCTGGTGCTCGGCATGGTCGGAACCTCACCGACCACCGCGGAAGAACGCTTCACTTTCGGCAGCCTCTTCCTCGGCGACGGCCTGTCACTCGTAGCCGTCGCATTGGGCATCTTCGGCCTCGCCGAGATCGCCTCACGTGCAAGTCAGCGCCGCGGACAGAAGGAAACCATCACCCTCGGCGGCGGCTGGGGCCAAGGCATCCGCGAGTGGCTCACCCACTGGACCCAGGTTATTCGCGGAGCCCTGATCGGCATCTGGGCCGGCGTCCTGCCCGGCGTCGGCGCCACCGCCGGAACCTGGCTGGCCTACGGCCAGGCCGTCGCAACCGCCAAAGACAAGCGCCAGTTCGGCAAGGGAGACCCCCGCGGCATTGTTGGCCCCGAATCAGCCAACAACTCGGTGGAAGCCGGCGACCTGATCCCCACGCTATTGTTCGGCATCCCCGGCGGCGTCCCCTCAGCCATGCTGCTCGGCATGCTTCTTACCTACGGCATCCAGCCCGGACCTTCCATCATCACCGAACACCTTGACCTGATGTATCTGATCGTTTGGTCCTTCGCGATCGCTTCGATCCTGGGCGCGCTGTTCTGCTTCCTGAGCGTCAAGCAGCTCGCCAAGCTCACCAAGGTCCCCTTCGCAGTTCTGGCAGCAGGCCTGGTGGCCATCATGCTCCTGGGGTCCTTCCAGGAAGGCGGCCAGCTCGGCGACCTCTGGATCATGATCATCCTGGGCGTCTTCGGCTGGCTGTTGAAGTCCACCGGATTCCCCAGGGCACCTTTCCTCATCGGCTTCGTCTTGGCCATCCCGCTGGAACGCTACTACTTCCTCACGGACAGCCTGTACGAAGGATTCGACTGGATGGCGCGCCCCGGCGTCCTGGCCTTCCTGGCAATCCTGATCCTCCCGATAATCTGGGCCTTCATCAAGTTCATCCGTGCGCGCCGCCATACCAACCTGGATGACGGTCACCGGGACGAACAGCCCGAGGACGACGAAGCTCCGCTCAAGAATTCAACCTGGTCCCTCGCCGCGTCAGCGATCTTCGCCCTCGCCTTCGCCGCAGCCCTGATCTCATCCACCTCCTTCTCACCGGAGGCACGGCTCGTCCCGCAGCTGGTGAGCACCGGTGGCCTCGTGTTCTCCGGAATCTTGCTGTTCATCGAGATCCGGACTCGTCTTCGGGCCAAGGCCAGGAGCGCAGGGTGGACGCTCGATGCCGGCTTCGCACTCAAAACCTTCGCCTGGATGACAGGATTCCTGGCCCTCACCGCAGCCTTCGGATACCTGATCGCGGTAACCATCTTCATCCCCGCGTTCCTGCTGGTGGTCGCAAGGGCACGGCTAAAGGTCGCCGTCATCTACACCGGAGTCCTGTACATCGTGCTCCTTGCCCTTCCCTCCCTACTGCCAATCGATTTGCCCCAGGGCTGGCTCAACACCCTGGTTTAGTACTCAGACGCCACATTGAAAGCCATTGGAGAAAACACATGACGGTACTCGTAGCCTATGCACCCGCACCGGAAGGCAGGGAGGCGCTCACAGAGGGCATCAAAGAAGCCCATCTGAGAAAGGCCGACCTGCTAATCGTGAATATCGGACGTGGACACCACGACCTGGAGGCGCAGGAACTGCACGAACTGGAAGCCCAGCTGACCGCCGCCGGCCTTGCCCTGACCATCGAATCCTCTGTCCTGGCCGATCCGGGGGACGCAGTGATCCAGATTGCCCAGGAACGAAACGTCGACATGATCGTCATTGGACTCAGGCACCGGTCCATGGTGGGCAAGCTCATCCTTGGCAGCACCGTCCAACGGATACTGCTTGACTCCACCTGCCCCGTGCTTGCCGTCCGGGCGGACAAACTCTGACGCGACGCCATTTGACTGCCGGCCCAAACGTCCGGCACGCGTGCTGCCGTCCCGCACTCCATCGCAACAGGTAGCCCGAAGGACGGGCGCGAGGACTACGCAGCATGCAAAGGAGGCAGGGGGACACACTGTCGCCCTGCCTCCTCTAATGACTATTCCCCCGCACGGTCCATTCCTCAGACGATCTCTCGATCAAGGAGACCTCCATGAATTACCGTCCCCGCCCGGCCAACCCGCATATGGGATCCCCGACTCTGCAGCCAGTTCCCAACTGGTCCAAACTGTCCCGCACCGATGAAGTCGAGATCCACTGCAACGGCCGGCCTGTAACTTCAGGACGGATCGACATGCTTGCCATGGACGGCAGCATGCTCTGGCTACAACAGAATGAAGGGAGAGGCCGAGCACTCTTCCTTCGCAGCGACGGGTTGCGCGTTTATCGGCTGCCCGTCAGTCGAGACACGTAGAGCCTGGGCAACGTCCCCCTCCCCAAGCCCTCGGCAGCGCCGTCGAGGCCTCCCTCGCAGGAGCCACCCAATGAGGAGAACCCACCATGACTAAGACTGCGGACCGAACTGTCGCCCCCTCGGCCGACACCCGCGACGACCTTTCCGCGCGTCCTGACCGTCGCCGCCGTATCCTGCTCGTGGCGGTGGCCGCATTCGCGGTCCTGGGTCTGGCCGCCCTTCTGCTAGGGGGTACGCTCTTCAGCCCGGCGGCGACGGCGGAATCTGAACCGACCATGACCGCCGTCCAGATCATCCCGCTCGTCGTCCTCGTCGTGATGTTCGTCGTCGCCACGAAATGGCCGCTGAACATCGGGGTGATGGGGCTTGTCGCATCCTTCGGCGTCGGCTACTTCATGCTCGGAATGACAGACAAGGAGATCCTCGCGGAGTTCCCCGCCAGCATCGTCCTAACAATCATCGGGGTTACTTACTTTTTCGGCATGGCGCAAAAGAACGGCACGATCGACGTCATCGTCCAAACCTGCGTGCGCCTCGTCAGAGGAAAGACACTGCTGCTCCCGTGGGTGTTCTTCCTCATGGCTGCCGCCCTGACGGCACTGGGCACTTTCTCCCCGGCCGCCGTCGCCCTGCTGGCACCGGCCGCCATCGGATTTGCCTACGAATCCCGCATCCATCCGGTACTGATGGGCGCGTTCATCATCAACGGAGCCCACGCAGGCGGCTTCTCTCCGCTGTCCGTGGCCGGAGTTCTGGTGCACGACATCGCCATTGAGAACGGCTTCCCCATCTCCCAAGGCGCACTCTTCGCCGCCAGCTTCGCGCTTAACCTCATCCTCTCCGTACTGACCATTGTTCTCTTTGCCCTCCTTGGCAAACTGCGCGACGGCAGGGGCGGCCAGCACTTCGAACTCGACGCTTCCCGTACAAGCCGTCCACACGGCCAGCAGATCCTCACACTGGTGCTGATCGCAGCGATGCTCGTATGCACCCTGGGGTTCCACATGCCCATCGGCTTTGTCGCCCTCTCCGCCGGACTCCTGCTGGCACTGATCAACATCAAGGAACACCAGACCTTCATCGGCGGCATCTCCTGGTCCACGGTGTTGCTGGTGGCCGGCATGATCACCTACGTCTCCCTGCTCCAGCACGTGGGCGTCATCGACACCCTCGCTGAGCAAGCCCTGGCCCTTGGCGCTCCCCTGCTCATCGCGCTGGTCCTCTGCTACGTGATCGGCGTCGGCTCGGCCTTCGCTTCGTCAACAGCTTTGCTCACCGCCTTCATCCCCATGGCCGGCCCGCTCCTGGCCACCAGCTCGTTGAGCGCCTCTGGAACAGTCGCCGCCCTGGCCATCGCCGCAACCGTTGTGGACGTCTCCCCCTTCTCCACTGACGGCGCCCTGATCGTCGCCAACGCCCGCGACGACGACAGGCAGCGCGTGTACCGCCAGCTGATGATGTACGCCGGCGCAGTCGTGCTGGTCGCCCCGCTGCTGGCGTGGGCCATGCTGGTACCCACCGGCATTATGTGACGGTCCCGCCCCGCCGGTCAGGAAGGGAGCGACGCCGTCACCAACCGCCGCGCGTCGGCGTATGCCCCTTTCGGGCATCGTCGGGCATTGCCATTTCGGCCCGCAGGCCCAGGAGGCGGATCGGGCGGCCCGCTTCGATTGCGGCTGCGAGGTCCAACGCCCGCGCGAGGATTTCATTCCGGTCGAATGTCTCGGGAATCTTCCTCGCGTGGGTCTTGGTGAAAAACGGCGCGTACCGAACCTTGAGGGTCAGCCCAATCACGGGCCGTCCTTCGGCCACAACATCCTCAAGGACACGCGCTGTCAGCTCCCTCACGGCGTCGTCCACCTGGGCGGGCTCGGTCAGATCCCGCTGGAAGGTGGTCTCCCGGCTATGCCCGCGGGCAACCCACGGGGTGTCGTCCACAACGCTGGCGCCATCCCCGCGTCCGAGCTCCGCATACCAGGGACCCATCCTGGGGCCGAACTCCGGGACCAGGTCTTGGGGGTCGGACGCGGCGAGCTCGGCGACGGTGTTGATGCCGAGTTTGGCCAGCCGGCCCGATACTTTGGTTCCTACGCCCCACAACTCCTTGGTGGGCCGACTGCCCATGACGTCGAGCCAGTTTGCGGCAGTGAGACGGAAGACGCCGGCTGGCTTGCCGAAACCGGTGGCAACCTTGGCGCGGACCAAGGTGTCGCCGATGCCCACGCTGCAATGCAGCTGCGTCCGCTCCAGGACAGCGGCCTGCACCTGCCGGGCATAGGCTTCCGGGTTCTCTGTCTCAGTGCCTACAAAGGCTTCATCCCAACCCAGCACCTGCACGGTGGCGCCGGGCTGCGCGCGCAGGGTGGCCATCACCGTTTCAGACGCCGCGAGGTAAGCCTCCTGATCGACGGGCAGGATCACCACGTCGGGCACTTTCCGGGCCGCAATGCGCAAGGGCATTCCCGAACCCACGCCGAACGCCCTGGCTTCGTAAGATGCTGTCGACACCACAGCCCGTTCCGTGGGATCGCCCCGACCGCCGACAATGATCGGCTTGCCCGCGAGCTCCGGCCGCCGGAGCACTTCGACCGCCGCGATGAACTGGTCGAGATCGACGTGCAACACCCACCGGATTCCACTCACGCCACCAGTCTGCCCTAAACATCCCCGGCTGGCATCGGCTCTCCCGCAGGCTTGGCGCTGACCCAGAGCACGCCCGTGATGACTGCCGCGGGGATCCGCGATTTCCGGTTACCGGAAATGCGGGCAGTCAACCGGGCTGTTTCAGCGCCTCAATGGGGAGGATAATAAGTAGTGGATCACCGGGGCTGGGCCGGCGGCGGTGCCGCCTGTCTGAGACCAGGGCGGTGTCCCCCCAGCCGTCGTCGGCCCTTTGGGCGAGGAAATTTGCACGGACGGGCTGCGCTACAACTATTGCCTCCGCCCTAAGATGGCTGACATGGAAGAGCAGGACCTTGCCGACGTCGCCGGGCGTCTGTATGCGCTGCCCCTCGACGACTTTGTGACAGCCCGCACCGCCGCTGCGAAGGCTGCCGCGGCCGAATCCAACCGCTTGCTCTCCCAAGCCATCAAGGCCCTCCCCAAGCCCTCCGCCGCCGCCTGGGCGGTCAACATGCTGGCGCACCACCGGCCGGATGCAGTGCGGGAACTGCGCAACCTTGGAGAGACGATGCAGAGCGCACAGGCCGCGCTCGACGCCGCGGCCCTGCGGGAGCTGTCACGGGAGCGGCGCAAGCTCCTCGCCGAAGCCGTCAGCGCCGCCCGGCTCGCTGCGGAGCAGCAGGGCCGCGCCGTCAGCGGACCGGTGGCCTCGGAAGTGGAAGAAACGCTGCGGGCAGCCACTGCAGACGCGGCGGCCGCCGCTGCTGTCCAGAGCGGCATGCTCCTGCGGGTTCTCACGGCCGACGGCGTGGACCGGGTTGATCTCGCCGGCGCTGTCGCCGTTCCTTCCGCCCTCGGGCGGGTGCCCGAGCCGCCCGTACGGCCGCGCGCGACGCCAGCGGCCCAGAAACCAGAAACTCCGCGCGCTGCCGGTGGCCGGTCAGGGCAACCGTCGAAGTCCAGGCGCCCGCCTGCGGACGCGCCGGAGAAACCCCGGCTGCAGGCGGTGGGACGAGCGCCCCGCCCGCCGTCGCCCTCCATCCTGGACAAGGCCCTGGCCGCCCTTGAGGAGGCCGAGTCAGCGGCGGCATCAGCCGCGGCGGAGACCGAAACCCGGGAAGAAGCCTTCCAGGCGGCGTCCGGCGAGTTCACACGCCTGACAGCAGAAGTCAGCGAGGCCAAGCAGCGGCTAAAGGCATTGGAAGCCTCGCTGGAGGCCGTCCGGAAGGACCGCGAGGCGGCGGCAGCGGAGGCGAAACAGGCGGCCCGGGCCGCCGAACGGAGCCGGCGGACGGCGGACCTGGCGAAGGAACGGGTGCTCCGGCTACGCAACACACCGGACTGAAGAACAAAAAATGTCAGACCCCGGCTGCACCATGGAGTCATGGAAATGAACCAGGAATTCCACGTCACGTTCTTCGAAGCCGACAGCGGCCGGATCCGGACCGAAGTCTTTGATACCGCTGCCGACGCCGAGCGGTTTATGAGCCGCTGCCTCTCCAGTGAGGACGACTGGGCCACTGTCGATGCTGTAGCCGTCCGCCAGGACCAGCTGGCAGCCTAGCAGGGACCGGCGCCCGGTCCGCAAGGCCCCCGCCTTATGCTGACAAAGGCCCCGCGCCGCTCAATCGAGCTGCCGTAACGGCAGTTTCAGCGGGACGGGGCCAGCGCCGCGGACGGCGCGCCTGACGATCAGGCGAAGTCAGAGACGGCAGGATCAGGTCCGATGCGTCCCGACCCGGCGGCCGTGCGGTCCAGGCCGTTGATGGCTTCAACGTCCCCCGCATCCAGGGTGATGTTCAGCGCTTCAAAGTTCTCCCGGATCCGCGACTCGGTGACGGACTTGGGGATGACCACGTTGCCGATGGCCAGGTGCCAGGCGATGACCACCTGGGCGGGCGTGGCACCGTGCTTGTCCGCGAGTGCGGTGATGGTGGCATCCTCCAGGAGCTCGCCGCCCTGCCCCAGCGGCGACCAGGCCTGGGTCAGAATGCCCTTGGACGCGTTGAACTCCCGGAGCTCGGCCTGGTTGAAGAAGGGGTGCAGTTCCACCTGGTTGATGGCGGGCACCACGCTGGTTTCGTCGATGATGCGCTGCAGTCCCTCAATCGTGAAGTTGGAGACGCCAATGGACTTCACCCTGCCGCGCTTCTGCAGCTCAATCAGGGCCTTCCAGGTGTCCACGTACTTCTCCTGCTTCGGCTGGAGCCAGTGGATCAGGTACAGGTCCAGCGTTTCGAGACCCAGCCGCTCCATGGATTCTTCGAACGCCGCGAGCGTCGACTCGTAGCCCTGGTCGGAGTTCCACAGCTTCGTCGTGATGAAGATTTCCTCCGGCGACAGCCCGGAGCTGGCGATGGCCCGGCCCACCCCGGACTCATTACCGTAGATCTTGGCCGTGTCGATGTGGCGGAACCCTGCCTGGAAGGCCTGGAAGACGACCTTTTCAGCAACGTCGTCTTCCACCTGCCATACCCCGTAGCCAAGCTGGGGAATCGTGTTTCCGTCATTGAATGTCAGTGTCGGTGAAGGAGTCATCCATCCATCCTGCCAACACTCCCGCCGGGATGCAGCCGCTGGGCGAAAGCTAAGCTAGGCGCTTAATGCCCGCAGGCGGGAATATTTTGACCGGTTCAGGCTTCGGCAAGCAGGCGCTCCGCGTCCGCCACCTGTTCGAAGACGGTCTCTGCCCGCCGCCAGACCGAAGCCGCTCCCACGGGAACCGGGCCGACCGCCAGCCGCAGCATCGCTGCCGCCTCCGCGGTGGCCGCCAGCGAGTTTCCCGCCTTCGACAGAGCACGGTGGACACCGGCCAGCGAGTGCGGGATATCCAGACCGTCGCTGGGGGAACGCTGCTGCGCCTCAACGCAGACCATCCGGACCCGCCCGGATAATCCCGCCAGCTCGTTCGCTATTTCGACAAGTTCGGCATACAGCTGCTCATCCTCCACGCCCTCGAGGACCTGGTGGTAGCGGTCCAGCCCCCGGTGAAAGCGGTCGTTGGCTCGGCGCCATAGCCCCTTACCCAGTTCGGCGTCGTCTTTCCGCCCTTGCCGGGCAGCGGTGAAGAACCCCAAGCCGGACCTACAGGTACTGGCCGGGGCCGTGGTCAGGTTCTTCCTGCCGGCCCGGTTTAAGCGGATCGGAGACCGGCTGAGGGGCCTTGGCCCGCTGCGGTTCGCCGTTCTCTCCGATGACTACCCCGGGCGCAATGACCGTCCCCGGAGGAAGCTGCCTCAACTGCATCTGCGCCATGGCGTGTTCCCGTGCCGCGTGCTGGGCCGCTATGGCCGTTTGAATGCCGTGGAACAGTCCTTCAAGCCAGCCGACCAGCTGGGCCTGGGCGATGCGTAGTTCGGCGTCAGACGGCGTCCCGTCCTCCGGGAAAGGCAGACTGATCCGTTCCAGCTCGGCCACGAGTTCCGGGGCCAGTCCGTCTTCAAGCTCCTTGATGGAGCGTTCGTGAATTTCGGCCAGCCTGCCGCGCGCGGCGTCGTCCAGCGGCGCCGACTTCACCTCTTCAAGCAACTGGCGGATCATGGTGCCGATGCGCATCACCTTGGCCGGCTCATCCACGAGGTCCTGAAGGCTGCTTCCCCGAGGTTTGGCCGGCTCCGCGGGCTTGTCGCCATCGGCAGGGACTGCCTCGACATCAATGGTGGTGCCTTCCACGACGGGCACGTCGTCACCCGGCCGCGCCGCCTGGAAACCGGCGCCTGAGTCAACCGCAGGGCCGGTTTGAGTGTCGTTCGGATCGCTCATGCGTTCATACTCTCACGAGCCCGGAACACGGAGTCCAGTCAATGAAGCTCCTTGACCAGGATTTCGCCTTCGTCCGTAGCGAAACCGCATTTCCGGTAGAAGCCGACGGCAGAAGTGTCGGCAGGCACCCAGACGTCACGCACCCCGTTGGCCCGCATCCACTCCTCCATGGCGGCGATCAGCGCCCGCCCGATCCCCTGTCTGCGGTAACCGGCACGGGTGCCCATCTCCATGAGGAGCAGTTCGGCCCATGGGCCGTGAGTACGACGGCGCTGCACACAGCAATGCAAGAAGCCCACCGTCAGGTCTTCGACCTGAGCCAGCCAGAACAGGACGGTGGGATCCGCAAGGAAGTCCCTGGCGCCGTCGGGCGTTAACGCAACCGACGGCGCCACGGCGGGATCTTCATCGAACAGGTTGTCCGTCTCCGCCAGGGCATTGAGCGACGCGCCGGCCTCCGGCCCGATCCTGCGGATCGACAGCCCGGCGGCGGGGACCCTCATGGTCAACAGCACCGTCCCTGCGGGTTGCTGTCCTGCCGGTCGGTCCGGTCCCGCCAGAATTCCCGCTCCGTCATGGGCTGGCTCGAGTGCCCGGAGGCGGAGTGGTGCTCCAGGTACTTCTGGTAGGCATCAGCCCCCATCACTCCGCCAAGGTACCGGGCGAATCCCCGGAAGCTTTCGGCAATCGCGCTCATGGCCGGCTCCGCATCAGTGGTGCGCGGACTTTTCGAGCCGCAGCTCCGCCGGAAGTTTGTTCCACTCGGCCATCAGTTCCCGCTCGGCGGCCGTCGGAATCAACCCAGCGGGCGCGTAGCCCCTGGACGGAACAGCTGGGTCCTCGTGGTCATCATGGCGGATGCCGGCAGCCTCGTGGCGGAAGGCCTTCACAGTGGCGATCACAGCCGTGATGATGACGATGATGCTCAGCAGGACGAAGATCACGGACAACCACCCCTGGATCATGGTGTTGCGGACCACGGCCTCCATGGCGGCGACGGTCTTCGCTGTCCCGAACTCAGTCTTCCCGTCCGCCAGGGCCTTGGAGAAGGCCGCATTGTTGGCGAAGTAGCCCACGGCCGGAACGGGCGAGAAGATCTTCTGGAAGCTCGCGGTGATGGTGACCACGGCCGCGAACGCCAGCGGCAGGGCCACAATCCAGAGGTACTTGAATGAGCCGCGCTTGGCCGCGATGGCCATGCAGACAGACAGGGCGATGGCGGCCAGCAACTGGTTCGCTATGCCGAACAGCGGGAACAGGGTGTTGATGCCGCCCAGCGGGTCGGTGACGCCCATCAGCAGCACCGCGCCCCACGCGCCGACCATTATCGCCGTGCAGAGCCAGGCTCCCGGCCGCCACGAGTGCTCCTTGAACTTGGGAACGAAGTTGCCGATGGAGTCCTGCAGCATGAAGCGGGCCACGCGGGTTCCTGCGTCAACTGCGGTCAGGATGAACAGCGCCTCAAACATGATGGCGAAGTGGTACCAGAACGCCATCATGGCCGTGCCGCCGATGAACTGCTGCATGATGTGCGCCAGACCCACGGCCAGCGTGGGGGCACCGCCGGTGCGGGAGACGATGCTTTCCTCGCCGACGTTCCTGGCGGTTTCCGCCAGGAGATCCGGGGTGAGGTTCACGCCGGCGAGCCCCAGGCCGTTGACCCAGGTGGCGGCGGTTTCGACCGTGCCGCCTGTCAGGGCTGCGGGTGAGTTCATGGCGAAGTACAGTCCGCGGTCGATGGAGATGGCTGCCACGAGAGCCATGATGGCCACGAAGGATTCCATCAGCATGCCGCCGTAGCCGATGAGGCGGGTCTGGCGTTCCTTTTCGATCAGCTTCGGTGTGGTGCCGGAGGAGATCAGGGCGTGGAAGCCGGACAGCGCGCCGCAGGCAATCGTGACGAAGAGGAACGGGAACAGCGCCCCGGGGAACACCGGACCGTTCTCACGGCTGGCGAACTCGCTGAAGGCCGGCACGGTGATTTCCGGGCGGACCACGATGATGGCCAGCGCCAGCATGACAATGACGCCGATCTTCATGAACGTGGAGAGGTAGTCCCGGGGTGCCAGGAGGAGCCACACGGGCAGGATCGCGGCGATGAAGCCGTAGACGATGAGGCCCCACGCGATGGTGACCTTGTCCAGGTGGAAGAACGCGGCACCCCACTCGGTTTCCGCGACGATGCCGCCACCGATGATGGCTGCCATGAGCAGGACGAAGCCGATGAGCGAAACTTCCATGACTTTGCCGGGCCGGATAAACCGCAGGTAGACGCCCATGAACAGGGCGATCGGGATGGTCATTCCTACGGAGAAGACGCCCCACGGGCTTTCGCCGAGTGCGTTCACGACGACGAGCGCGAGGATGGCGACGATGATCACCATGATCAGCAGGGTGGCGACGAGGGCCGCCGTTCCGCCGATCACGCCGAGTTCTTCCCGGGCCATCTGGCCCAGGGAGCGGCCGCCGCGCCTCATCGAGAAGAACAGCACGAGGTAATCCTGGACGGCCCCGGCCAGCACGACGCCGATGATGATCCAGATGGTGCCGGGAAGGTAGCCCATCTGGGCCGCGATGACGGGTCCGACGAGTGGACCGGCGCCTGCGATGGCGGCAAAGTGATGGCCGAACAGGACGTTGCGGTCCGTACGGACATAGTCCTTGCCGTCCGCCTTGTACTCGGCCGGGGTGGCGCGCCGGTCGTTAGGCCGGGTGATGTAGCGTTCGATCACCTTCGAGTAGAAGCGGTAGCCGATCAGGTACGTACAGACGGAGGCAAACACGAACCAGATCGCGTTGACCGTTTCTCCACGAATGATCGCCAGCATGAACCAGGCCACGCCGCCCAGCAGCGCAATCGCCGCCCAGACGGCAATCTTCGTGGGCGTCCACTTCCGCTCTTCCGCTTCGCGGACCCCCTCGTCCACCGCGGTCGGCGGCAGCGACGGGTCTGGTGTCAGTTCCAGGTCGTCGTCCGCGGTCCGAGCCCTGCCGCCAGGCATGCTGCTCATGTCTCCTCCTCGAGATTAAAAATGTGGCAACCCTCTTAAGCGCACCCTACCAACGGGCGCCGCAAATCGATACGCTCTGTTGCCGGGTGCCGCCGGGCGCAGCGCCAGGCGGTCTTGGGTCAGCGCTCAGCGGTCACCGAAGCCGTCACCGAAGCCGGGGCCAGCTGCGCCATGCGCGCCTCGCAGAGGTCCAGCCAGCGGACCTCCGCCTCGGCGTGGAAGATGAGTGAATCCAGCACCAGCAGCCCCGCGAGGTCGGCGCCGCGCGGGCTGGCGGCCGTGTCCCGTCTGGACTTGGTGTACTCCTGCAGCACGGCCAGTGATGCTGCGCGCTGGGCCCGGATCACGGCAGTCACGTCCACACCTGGCAGCGTCAGGGCAAGGGACAGTTTGATGGCAAGTTCGTTGCGGGGCGGAGCGCTGCGCTCCACGGGCGAGGAGAACCAGGCCCGCACCTGGCCGGACCCTTCGTCCGTGATGCCGTAAACCACCTGGCTGCCGCCGCCGCCTCTTACCTTCCGGACCAGGCCATCACGTTCCAGCCGGTCAAGGGTGGTGTAGACCTGACCGATGTTCAGCGGCCAGGCCGAGCCTGTGCGTTCGTGGAACTCGCTCCGTAGCTGGTACCCGTACCGCGGCCTGTCGTGCAGCAGGGCCAGGAGACTGTGCCGGACGGACACTAGGTCACCAGCAGGATCTTGCCTACGTGCTCCCCCGAGTCGAAGTATTCGTGGGCGGCCCTGACCTGGTCCAAAGGAAACGTCTTGTCCACGAGGGGGTGGATGCGCCCGTCGGCGATGAGGGGCCACACGGCCTCCCGGACGGCTGTCATGATCACGCCCTTCTCTTCGACGGGCCTGGGCCGGAGCGCCGTGGCGACGACGGCCGCGCGCTTCCGCAGCAGCTGTCCCAGGTCCAGTTCGCCCTTGGCCCCGCCTTGCAGTCCGATGACGATGAGCCGCCCGTAGTCGGCCAGTGCGTCAACGTTCTGCTGCAGATACTTGGCACCCACCACGTCCAGGATCACGTCCGCGCCCTTGCCGCCGTTCTGGGCCCGGAGGCTCTCCGCGAAGTTCTCCTCCGCATAGTTGATGGCGATGTCTGCACCCAGGAAGGCCTTGGCGGTGCCCACTTTCTCATCGGTTCCGGCCGTCGCGGCAACAGTTGCCCCGATCGCCTTCGCAAACTGGATGGCCATGGTGCCGATCCCGCCGGTGGCGCCGTGGACCAGGACCGTTTCACCGGGCTGAAGCTGGGCGGTCATGATGAGGTTCGAATACACCGTCGCGGCAACCTCCGGGAGGGCCGCAGCGGTGACCAGGTCAACGCTGTCGGGAATTCTCACCACCTGCTCCGAGCGGACCGCCACCTGCTGGGCATATCCGCCGCCGGCCAGCAGCGCCACCACCTTGTCGCCGATGGAAAAAGGTTTCGTGACACCTGGGCCGAACCCGGCGATGCGGCCGGAAACTTCCAGCCCCGGAACTTCCGAGACGCCCGGGGGCGGTGGGTAGAAGCCCTTCCGCTGGTGCACGTCTGCGCGGTTCACGCCTGCCGCCACGACATCGATCAGGACTTCACCGTGCCCCGGCACCGGCGCCGGGACCTCCCGGATTTCCAGCATTTCCGGCCCGCCCGGCTCGGAGATGTAGACGGCTTTCATGGAGAACTCCCGATTTCCTAGCTGATTCCTGCCCCAAAAATAGTGGGCAGCGGCAGCAACCGCCACATTTCAGTTTTTGTTGCAGCCAACTGCCTATGAAACACTACTAGTCAGGGAAGGTTGTCCGAGCGGCCGAAGGAGCTGGTCTTGAAAACCAGTGTGCGGTAACCCCGTACCAAGAGTTCGAATCTCTTACCTTCCGCGCGGCGCACTATGCGCACGACAAGGGCCGGTGGGGCCAACCTCAGGGTTGGTGCCACCGGCCTTTTCCGCAGGCAGGTAGAGCGTGTACCCGGCGCCGGAAAACAGGTACCGGCGAGTACCGGTGCCCTGAAAATTCGAGTACGCACCACTCATGCGCAGACCACCCCCGCGGGCGTTCCATTGAAGGTACCAACGGTGCTCCTGCCCCGGTTCCGGGACAAGGGCACCATTCCACACCCGCCGCCGCTGTTGGGGGAGGTCGCCGTCGTGAGCAAGGCCGAGAAGCAGAGCCTGAGGTACTCGGACTACTACTGGTGCATGTCGCTCAAGGACTTCATCGAGTGGGTCGAGGCCGACGACGACAACGAACCCGGGACGTCGTTTTCCGACCGGACCTGACGGCGGAAACCATTGAAACTGTCATAGCCCCGGCATAGGGTCGGTCCTGTCTCCACATCCCTTGACCTGCGGACATGCATTCCCGCGGCACCCAAACAGGAGCTGACTATGCCTACCCCTGACATCACCCCCGGCGCGCCCTGCTGGATTGACCTGATGACCTCCAACACCGACACCGCGAAGCAGTTCTACGGCGAACTGTTCGGCTGGGAATTCCAGACCGGGGACGAGGAAAAGTACGGCGGGTACATCACTGCAAACAAGAACGGCAAGATGGTCGCGGGCATTATGCAAAAACCGGCGGACCAGGCTGCCATGCCCGATATGTGGTCCACGTACCTGCGCACCGACGATGCCGCAGCGACGGCCGCGGCTGTCACCGCAAACGGCGGCCAGGTGTACGTGGAACCCATGGACGTCCCCGAGCAGGGCCACATGGCAATCTTCGGCGACGTTTCCGGCGCCGCCATCGGAGCGTGGCAGCCGAGGGAAATGCGGGGGTATGAGCTGGTGGCCGAGAACGGCGCGCCCGCGTGGCACGAGCTGCACACCAAGGACTACGACGCCGCCGTGAAGTTCTACCAGGAGGTTTTTGGCTGGGACACGGACGTCATGAGCGATACCCCGGAGTTCCGCTACACCACGTTGGGGGCCGGTCAGGACGCCAAAGCCGGCATCATGGACGCCTCCGGCTACCTACCCGCCGAGGTCCCGTCCAACTGGCAGGTCTACTTCGCCGTGGGAAACGCCGACACCTCCGTCGAAAAGGCCGTCAGCATGGGCGGGGCTCTCGTGGACGGACCCGACGACACCCCCTTCGGGCGGCTGGCGACGCTGACAGACCCCACCGGCGCCATGTTCAAGATCGTGGCGGACACGGGCCAGGCAGCACAGGGCTGAGCGGCCCCCTGAGTTCACCAGAATAGATCCTCGAAAAAACTACCGGCCGGCAGCTGCCCATGAAGCTACCGGCCGGTAGTCTTTGTGCTGGCTGGGGGCAGTCCGTTCCGCTGGGGAGCGTTCCGCCAAATGCACGCGCCATCAACCCTGCGTTCATCCGGCCCTGTTCTGATGGCCCGGAACTGCCTCACGAGACGCCGTGCCCGGTCCATCTGCTGGCAGTATGCGTGCACATTCCATTGGGTCCCTTACCCGGGACAACCCTATTGAGAGCCAGAGCGGATGCATCAAACACCATGGAAATTCACGCTGGGCGCCGTGCTGTCAGGGGGGCTCATTGCAGCCTCGCTGACCGCGGCCCCGGCTAATGCAGTGGAGGTCTCGCCGGCCGCTGCAGGATCATCGTCCGTCGTCATCAACGAGGCCTACCTCAGCGGCGGCAGCGCCGGAGCGGCATACAAGAACAAGTTCGTGGAGCTCTACAATTCCTCGGACGCCCCCATTTCGCTGGAAGGCTGGTCCCTCCAATATCGCTCGGCAACGGCGACCGGGGCCCCTAGCGGCATCGGCAAGCTGAGCGGCACCATCCCCGCGAAGGGATATTTCCTTGTCAAAGGCGGGACCAACAACACGGCCTCCGCTGCCCCTGATCTTCCAGCCGCCGACGTCGATGCCACGGGTTTCAGCCCGTCAGGCACCACCGGCACGATCGTCCTTGCCAGGCAGGCCACGGCCCTCAACCCGCTCCCGACCGGTTCAGTCGTTGAGCCTGACAACGTTGCGGATCTGCTGGGCTACGGCACGTCCAACACCTTCGAAACCCGGGCGGCAGCAGCGCCGTCCGACAACGGGGACGTTCGGAGCCTGAACCGGACCTCGGGTACCGACAGCAACAATAACGCCGCAGATCTCGTGCTGAGCGCGACCATCACGCCGGGAGCAGCGAACCAGGCCGCGGATTCGGATCCCGCAGAACCCGTGGATCCGGATCCGGGCGCCGCGCTCAGGACCATCGCCGAGATCCAAGGAACCGGGGCCGCGAGTCCGCTGGCCGGCTCCACGGTGACCACGAGGGGCCGCGTGACGGCAGTCTTCCCCACCGGGGGCTTCGCCGGGTACTACCTTCAGACGCCGGGAACCGGCGGCGACCTGACGCCGGCCAACCACCCGGCGTCGGACGCTGTTTTTGTCTTCTCCCCCGCAACCGTGGGCAGCGTCCGGACCGGTGAATATGTGGAGGTCAGCGGAACCGTCAGCGAGTTCTACGGCATGACCCAGGTTTCGGTCGGCAGCGCTGCCGACCTGGCCAAACTCACCGAGGCGGCGCCCGAAGTCAAAGCCACCGGATTCTCACTGCCGGCTGCCGAGCCGTTCCGCGAGTCACTGGAAGGCATGCTGCTCGCGCCGCAGGGAGCGTCCACGGTCTCGGACAACTACGCCCTGAGCCAGTACGGCGAAATCGGACTGTCCGGCGGGACCACCACCCTGGTCCAGCCGACCGCCGTCGCCCCGTACGGTTCGGCCGAGTACGCGGCGACGGTAGCGGCCAACGCCGCCCGGGGGATCAAGCTCGACGACGGCGCCACCACCAATTTCCTGAAAGACGCCTCCACGAAAGCGCAGGTTCTCCCATACCTGACTCCGACGGACCCCGTCCGGGTCGGTTCCCCGGTGACCTTCAAAACCAACGTGGTGCTCGGCTATGCCAACAACGCCTGGAAATTCCAGCCGCTGACCCAGCTCACAGCGGCAAATGCAGACGCTGTCCAGCCGGCATCCTTCGGCAGCACCCGGACGGAAGCCCCCGCCGCAGTGGGCGGAAACCTGAAGCTCGCCTCCTTCAACGTGCTCAACTACTTCACTACCACCGGGGATCAGGTGGCGGGCTGCACTTTCTACACCGACAGGGACGGCAATGCCATCACCGTCAGGGACGGCTGCAACGTCCGAGGGGCAGCGGACGCGGACAACCTGAAGCGCCAGCAGGACAAGATCGTGGCTGCGATCACGAAGTCCGGCGCCGACGTCGTATCCCTGATGGAGGTGGAAAACTCAGCGCAGCTCGGCAAAGACCGCGACGACGCCCTGGCGAAGCTCGTGGATGCGCTCAACATCGCCACCCCCGGGATCTGGGACTACGTCCGCTCACCGGCCAACGCTCCACCGCTGGCCGACGAGGATATGATCCGCACCGCCTTCGTCTTCAAGAAAACCGCGGCCGAGCCTGTCGGCGAATCCATCATCCACAACGACACCGTGGCCTTTGCGAGCGCCCGGAAACCCCTGGCCCAGGTGTTCAAGCCGGTGGGCGCTGCGGACGACAAGAGGTTCATCGCCATCGCCAACCACTTCAAGTCCAAGGGCTCGGCCGCCACGCCGGATGACACCGACAAGGGCCAGGGCGCCTCCAACGTGGCCCGCACGGCGCAGGCCCGGTCCCTTCTGGCCTTCGCCGACGGGCTGAAAACGTCCAAGGGCACGGACAAGGTCTTCCTGATGGGCGACTTCAATGCCTACGCCAAAGAGGATCCCATGAACGTCCTCACCGCGGCCGGCTACGTGAACCAGGACGAGAAGGCGAAGCACGCCGACGGAACGGCCAAGCACTCCTACCTCTTCGGCGGCCTGGTGGGCTCTCTCGACCACATCCTGGCGTCACCTGCCGCCAATGCAGTTGTTACGGGCGCCGACATCTGGAACATCAACTCCATAGAGTCCGTGGCGCTGGAGTACAGCAGGTATAACAACAATGTGACCAACTATTATTCGCCGGACCAGTACCGGGCCAGCGACCACGATCCCGTGCTAGTTGGCCTCGACCTGCCCGCCGCGCCGGTCCCGCCGGCCAGCGTGGACCTGAACTTCCTGGGCATCAACGACTTCCATGGCCGCATCGATACGAACACCGTGCTGTTTGCCGGCACCGTCGAGAAGCTGCGAGCGGAAGCCGCTCCGGGTGCCACTGCTTTCGTGTCCGCCGGTGACAACATCGGAGCTTCACTGTTCGCCTCCGCCGTTGCCAAAGACCAGCCCACCATCGACGTCCTGAATGCACTGGACGTGAAGGCCTCCGCGGTGGGCAACCACGAGTTCGACGGCGGCTGGGCTGACTTGCGCGACCGCGTCGCCGCGGGCGCCAAGTTCCCGTACCTGGGGGCCAACGTGTACAAGAAGGGCACTGCGGAACCCGTGCTGCCGGAGTTTACGGTCCTCGAGATGAACGGGGTCAAGGTGGCCGTCATCGGCACCGTGACCCAGGAGGTGCCGACCCTGGTCACGCCGGCCGGGATCACGGAGCTTGAGTTCGGCGATCCGGTCGATGCCATCAACCGCGTCGCGGCCAAGATCAAGGCCGAGCAGCTCGCGGACGTCATCATCGTGGAAAACCACGACGGCGCCGGCGCCGGAACGCCGGAAGGCGCCACTTTGGAGCAGGAAGTCGCGGCCGGCGGCCCGTTCGCCAAGCTGGTCACCGAAACGTCCGCCGCCGTGGACGCGATCTTCACCGGCCACACGCACAAGGAGTACGCCTGGGACGCTCCCGTGCCCGGCGTTCCAGGCAAGACCCGCCCCATTGTGCAGACCGGCAACTACGGCGAAAACATCGGCCAGATCCAGCTGACCGTCGATACCAAAACCAAGACCGTCACCGGCTACAAGGCGGGGAACGTCCAACGCACCACGGATGCCGCTGCAGACCTGATAGCCGCCTACCCGAGGGTTGCCGCTGTCGATGAGATCGTCAGGAAGGCCCTGGCCGACGCCGCTGAAATCGGAAACCAGCCGGTGGGCAAGGTGACGGCCGATATCACCACGGCTTTCACGCCGGCGACCGAGACAACACCTGCCAAGCGGGATGACCGCGCCAGCGAGTCCACCTTGGGCAACCTCGTGGCGGACTCCCTGGTGGACGCCCTCAAGTCTCCGGATACCGGCGGCGCGGAGATCGGCGTCGTCAATCCGGGCGGACTGCGCAACGAGCTGTACTTCGCGCCGGACGGAACCATCACGTACGCCGAGGCCAACTCGGTCCTGCCGTTCGTGAACAACCTGTGGACCACGTCCCTTTCCGGGGCCCAGTTCAAGACACTCCTGGAACAGCAGTGGCAGACCAACGCTGACGGGACCGTTCCCAGCCGCCCCTACCTGCAGCTGGGGCTGTCCAAGAACGTCGCCTACACCTACGACGCCGCCCGCCCCGCAGGTGACCGCATTACCTCCATCCGGGTGGACGGAAACCTGATGGACCCGGCGAAGTCCTACCGGATCGGCACCTTCAGCTTCCTGGCCACCGGGGGCGACAACTTCCGGATCTTCACGGAGGGCGCCGGCACCAAGGACTCCGGACTCGTGGACCGGGACGCCTGGATCAAGTACCTCCAGGAGCACACTCCGGTGGCACCGGACTTCGCGCGGCGCACCGTTGCCTTGGTGAACACCACGGCAGCCGGGGTCAGCGCTGGGGACCCCATGACGCTGGAGGTCTCCCGCCTGGATCTGACATCGCTGGGCAGCCCCGTCAACAAGTCCCTGACAGCGGAGTTCACCGACTCAGCCGGAACGCCCACTCCGCTGGGCACCGTTCCGGTTTCAGGCGGCGCCGCCACGGTGAACCTCACGGTTCCCGCCAAGGCCGCATCCGGAGCGGGAACTCTGACCCTTACTGCGGCGGAGTCCGGAACGGTGGTCAAAGTCGCGGTCAACGTCGCAGCCAGCGGGCCGGTCCCGCCGGTGTGCACAGCACCGGTTCCGCCGGCCCACTGGTACGACCTCGCCGGGTGGATCAGGTACGCCATCGCCTGGACCGAGTACAGGAAGTGCCTGCGGGGTTAACCCCCAGACCTGAGACCCCATCCGAGAATGCTCCCCGCTCAGGCGGGGAGCATTCTTCGTTTGGCTGCGGGAGGGTCGACCAACAAGCGGCAGGAACTGCGGGAGGGTCGCCCAAAAGGCGGCAGGAACTGCGGGAGGGTCGAATCAGGGGCCGAGGATGGCACGGGCGATCTCGTCGGCGTCGCGCAGGGTGCGCTGCCCGCTGGGGTAGACCGGTCCGGCCTGCTGCACGGCCTCTGCAGCGATGGCCGTCCCCCACTGGTTGGCCGAAAGCTGGAGACCCAGCACGAAGAGCCGCCCGGCGACTTCCCCGTTGGCGGCCACCGGGCGGTACGGGTGCGCTCTGACGTCCAGGCCCGAGGCCTGCACCGGCGTTCCTTCCACCGTCATCATCGTCCGTGGCCTCACCAGCCCGTCGGCGAGCAGCTGCTGCAGCAGGGGCGAATCGCTGACGGCCACCCGGTTGGCCGGCGCCAGGGCCTCCACCATGGTGCGTGCCTGCGCGGCGCCGCCCTGCACCCACGGCGAGGTGGCCGTGAAGAGCCGGGCCTCGCGGTCAAGTCCGAATTTGGGGTCCGGTCCGACGAAGCTGACCACCCCCGCCCGCGCCAGGGCTGCCAGCTGCTCCGCCCGGAGCGCCGGCGGGCCGCTCGCGAGGCCCTCGACGAACGACTCGAACCAGCCGCGCAGGCCGGCGACCCACGACTCGTCGGTGATGCCGCCGTCGGCCACCACCGATTTCAGCACCGCACGGCCGTGGTGCAGCGCGCCGATGGTCATTTTTACCGGATCGCTTTCGCCCAGGGCCGAGCGGCGGGCATCGTCGAGCAGATAGTCCACGACGGCGGCGTCAAGCTCCGCACGGGAACCGAACGCCCGTCCCGCCAGCGGCGCCGCGAGGCTCAGCAGGTCCAGCCTGTGTTCGGGCCGGACATGGCCCTCGATGACGGCCTTGACCGTCTCCTCCCACCTCGCCGTTGTGTGCGCATGCGGGTGCAGCGCCTCGTCCAGCTCCTCCAGAAAGGCGCCGGGATCCGGCACAGCTCCCGGTTCGGAACGCATCAGCGTGGAGTAGTAGGCCCACAGGGCATCGCGGTGCAGCAGGGGCCAGATGTCGTGGTCGAAAGCCGGGATGATGCCCGCCGACTCGAACCGCTGCAGTGCGGCCGCGGTCAAGTACCGCAGGGTCACCGACGCCGGGTAGTAACCGTCCAGCGTGGCTTTGGCACGGTACGGGGTGCCCCGCCGGGAGGCCGCGATGATCAGCGGTTCCTGGCCCGACGGCAGGTATTCGAGGACGTCCCCGGCGTCGATGAATTTTCCGCCCCGCCCCTCGGTGAGCTGGCCCATCACGTCGAAAAAATTCAGCCCCATGCCGCGGACCAGCACGGGTTCCCGGGCCGGGACGGCGGCCCAGTCGACGTCTGCGGGGGCGGCGGGCGGAAAGTACCGCAGGCCCAGCTGGACGGCGGCCGCCTGCAGCTGCCGCTGCTCGGGGCTGAGCCGGGAGTCCAGGTGGCCCAGCGCGAAGACCACCGAGTCTGCGCTGAGCGTGCCGCGGCCAGCCAGTTCGACGTCGAACTTTCCGTCCCCCACGGGGCGCACGGCGGTTGCCGCCGTCTCGTGGAAATCCACGGTGACGCCGTCGGGCAGGACGGCGAGCAGTTCCTCGAGCGTGCAACGGAGGTACCGGCCGTACAGTGCGCGGCTGGGGAAGTCGCGGGCCTCGAGGACGGCGAGTTCGGCGCGTTCCTCGTCCGTCAGCGTGGGCAGCGGATCATGCTGCTGGCGTTCCCGCCACCGGTCGAACGTCGTGCCGGCCAGGGGCGGGGCCAGCTGCGGGTCCTCCGGGATGAGCGTGGGGTAGAACGACTGCGTATTCATCAGGTACAGGCGCGACTGCCCGGGCTGCCACACATGGCCAGGGCCGGCGGGGTGGGGATCGATCACGTCGATGTGCAGCCGGGATCCCGCCGAAGCGGCCCCGCCGGCGGCCCAGTTGGCCAGCAGCCGCTCCAGCACGCTGGTACCCCTCGGGCCGGCGCCTATCAGTGCCGTCCGGATGCTTAGCGATGTGACCACGGCATCCAGAATATCGGCATGTGACTTGCTACCTGTGCCGGGATGTTGTTTGGATGGGGCGATGACCACCACCGCAGCTGATTCTGCCTCCGCATCGGGCGTTCCCAACGGAACTTCGCCCGAGCCCACCGACGAAAACATCTGGCTGGAGGACATCTACGGTGAGGAGCAGCTGGCATGGGTCCGCGAGCAGAACGCCCGGACCGAGGACCTGCTGGAAGATGCGGAGTACGCGCGCCTGGAGGGCGAGATCCTCGAAGTGCTGGACTCCACGGACAAGATTGCGATGGTGTCCAAGCGCGGCGACTGGTACTACAACTTCTGGAAGGACCGGGAAAACCCGAAGGGCCTGTGGCGCCGAACCACGTGGGACAGCTACTGCAGTGATTCCCCGGAATGGGATGTGCTGCTGGATGTGGATGCGCTCGCCGCCGCGGAAGGGGAGGAATGGGTCTTTCACGGGGCGAACTTCCTCCGGCCGGAGCCCGGCCAGCCATACCGGCTGGCGCTGCTGGCCCTCTCCCCCGACGGCGGTGACGCCAACCGCTACCGCGAGTTCGACGTCGAGACCCGCACTTTCGTGGACCCCGCGGCCGGTGGGTTTGACCTTCCGACGGCGAAGGGAAACGTCTCCTGGCTGGATGCGGACACTCTGCTGGTCGCCAGCACCGCCGACGGCCTGCCGCGCACCGCGTCGTCCTACGCGCGCACGGCAGTGAGGCTGCACCGCGGCCAGTCGCTGACCGACGCACCCCGGATCTTCGAGATCCCCGAGGACCACATGATGGCGATCGTGTCCCACGACTCCACGCCCGGCTTTGAGCGGACGTTCGCGGTGGACTGGATCGATTTCTTCAACAGGACGACGTCGGTGCTGCGGGACGGGTCCTGGACGGCCATCGATGTGCCCACGGACGTCAATCTCAGCGCGCACCGGGACTGGCTGGTGTTCCGGCCGCGGCGGGAGTGGACCGTGGGTGGAGCGAGCTATCCGGCCGGATCGCTGCTTGCGGCGGACCTTGACCGGTACATCGCCGGCGAGCGCTCCCTGACGGTCTTGTTCACCCCGGACGCCCACACGTCCCTGCAGTCCTGGAGCTGGACGCGGAACTTCCTGCTGCTCAACCTGCTGCGGGATGTCTCCTCGGAGATCCGTGTGCTCGACCCGTCCGCCGCGTGGTCGTCCTCGGTGCTGGACGCCTGCCCTCCGCTGCACGATGTCAACGCCTTCGCGGTGGACGACGAGGACGAGGCCGAGGGCGGCTCCGAGGGTGGCCACCGCTCTCCCGGCCCGAGCGGAGCAGGGGACGATTTCTGGCTCGTGGCCACCGGCTTCACCACCCCCACGACCCTGACGCGCGGCACCCTGACCCGCGGTAGTCTGACACGCGGAACCCCAGCCGGTGATGCGGGCGTGGTGAGCAGCCATGTGGTGGTCAAGGCATCGCCGTCGTTCTTCAACGACGCGGCGTATGAGGTCCAGCAGCACTTTGCCGTTTCCGAGGACGGGACCCGGGTGCCGTACTTCCAGATCGCGGCGCGCAACCTGGTGCTGGACGGGCAGAACCCCACCCAGCTGTCCGGCTACGGCGGATTCGAGGTCTCCCGTACCCCCGCCTACAGCGGCGCGGTGGGGCGGGCCTGGCTGGAGCGCCGGACCGCGGAATCCGCCGACACGGACGGCACGGCACCGCACAGCCGCGGCGGCGTCTATGTCGTGGCCAACATCCGGGGCGGCGGCGAATACGGGCCCTCCTGGCACCGGGCCGCACTGCAGGAAAACCGGCACCGGGCCTTCGAGGACTTCGCCGCCGTCGCGCAACACCTGATTTCACGGGGCGTCACGAGCCGGGAACGGCTGGGCTGCGTGGGCGGTTCCAACGGCGGTCTTCTCGTCGGCAACATGCTGACCCGTTACCCCGATCTGTTCGGCGCGGTGTCCTGCGGCGTTCCCTTGCTGGACATGAGGCGGTACACCCGGCTGTCGGCGGGCCATTCGTGGATTGCCGAGTACGGTGATCCGGAGCGCCCCGAGCATTGGGACTTCATCCGGACCTTCTCGCCGTACCACCTGCTGAAGGACGGTGTGGACTATCCCGAGACCTTCATCTGGACCGCAACCTCCGACGACCGGGTTGGCCCCGTGCAGGCCCGCAAGATGGCCGCCCGCATGCAGGCCATGGGCATTCCCAACGTCTGGTTCCACGAGGCGCTCGAGGGCGGGCACGCCGGCGCATCGGACAACAGGCAGGCCGCCGCGCTGCAGAGCCGCAGCCAGCACTTTCTGTGGAAGTCGCTGGCCGGCGGGACTGCCTGACGTCTTTGCGGCACACGCGGGCCACTTGGCGGCGAGCACGATGGTGCCGCCAGCGGCCAGGAGGGCGCCGTTTTGCACTGCGTGGCCGGTTCTGCGTATCCTTGGTTGGCTAGTAATAGCGAATGGAGACGTGCCAGAGCGGCCGAATGTGCTTCACTGCTAATGAAGTGTGGGGCACAACTCCACCGGGGGTTCAAATCCCCCCGTCTCCGCGTTTGGCCCCGGTCCCCGGACCGGGGCCTTTTGCGTACCCGGCGACTTTTGCGGCCTTCGGCGCCGGGGTCGGTCCGGGTAGCGGACGGATGGCGCCGTCACTGCTTCCCGGGTGGCAGGATGATCGCATGACTGGCAGCGAGGCATTCGATTCCATCGTCGTGGGCGGCGGGCACAACGGGCTGGCGGCCGCCGCGTACCTGGCGAGAGCGGGTCAGCGCGTGCTGGTGCTGGAAAAGCTCGAGCACGCCGGCGGTGCCGCCGTTTCAGCCCAGGCGTTCGACGGCGTCGCGGCGCGCCTTTCGCGCTACTCCTATCTGGTCAGCCTCCTGCCGCAGCAGGTCATCGACGATCTGGGCCTCCGGATCCGGCTGGCCCGCCGGCGGTTTTCGTCCTACACACCTGACCCGTCGCACCCGGGACGGGGTCTCCTGATCGACAACGGCGACGCCACGTCCACCGCGGCGTCGTTCGCAGCGATCGGCGCCCCGGAGGGCGAGGCGGCGGCCTTCGACGGCTTCTATGCCAGCTGCCGAAAGCTCACCGAGGCGCTCTGGCCCACCATGACGGCCCCGTTGCAGACCCGCTCTGAGGCACGGACTCTGGCAGCAGCTGCAGGGGCCGCGGAGGCATGGGAGGCCGTGATGGAACGGCCCATCGGCGAAGCCATCGCCGGCGCCCTGCAGCACGACCTGGTGCGCGGCACCGTCCTGACCGATGCCCTGATCGGCACGTTCGCCCGGGCCGAGGACGGGGACCTCCAGCAGAACATTTGCTTCCTGTACCACCTGATCGGCGGCGGCACGGGCGACTGGGACGTGCCGATCGGCGGCATGGGGGCGGTGTCCGGGGAACTGGAGCGGGCCGCCCGTGAAGCAGGCGCCACCGTGCTCACCGGCGCCGAAGTGACGGCGGTGGACGCCGCCGGGAGGGTGGGCTACCGGCGCGGCGGCGGGCACCATGAGGCCACGGCCAGCTGGGTGCTCGCCAACGTGGCCCCCGCCGTCCTGGACCGGCTGCGGGCTCCACGGGATGCATCCGACGGCGGGCCCTCAAACCCGAACCACGCCCGGGAAGGCGCGCAGGTCAAAGTGAACCTGCTGCTCACCCGGCTACCGCGCCTCCTCGACCAGTCTGTCCGCCCCGAGGCCGCGTTCGGCGGGACCTTCCACGTCAACGAGTCGTGGGAGCAGCTCGACCGGGCATACCGGACCGCGGAATCCGGATCGGTTCCCGAGCCGCTCCCCTGCGAGATTTACTGCCACTCGCTGGCGGATCCCAGCATTCTGTCCCCGGAACTGCAGGCCGCCGGGGCGCACACCATCACGGTGTTCGGGCTGCACGTCCCGGACCGCCTCATCACCGACGAGAACAACGATGCCCGGCGGGCGGAACTGCAGGCTGCCGTGCTCAGGTCCCTGAACTCGGTGCTTGGCGAACCCATTGAGCCGCTCATCATGACAGCACCTGACGGCAGCCCGTGCATCGAAACTAAGACGACGCTGGACATCGAGCGCGCCGTCGGAATGCCGCGGGGCAATATTTTCCACGGCGGCCTCGACTGGCCGTTCGTCGAGGACGGCACTCCGCTGGACAGCCCGGCCCGCCGCTGGGGTGTGGCCACCCGCGATGAGCGCATACTCCTCTGCGGCTCCGGTGCGCGCCGGGGCGGTGCGGTCAGCGCCATCGGAGGGCACAACGCCGCCATGGCCGTTCTGGAAATGGCCCGCGGCGCATGAGCGGCATCAACGGTCCCGACCTGCCCGCAGCTAACGCTTCCAGCGGGGAGCCTGGGGGTTCGCGGCCGGCGGCTTCACAGGCTGCTTCACCGGCGGCGGCACTGCAGGCGTGGAACCCGCGGCTGGCCCTGCTCGTGGCGGCGACGTTCTTCATGGAGTTCCTGGATGGAACGGTGCTGGTCACCGCCATTCCCAGCATCGCCGGTGACTTCGGCGTGGCGGCCGCGAGTGTGAACATCACCATGACGGCCTACCTGATGACGGTGGCCATGGGCATACCGCTCAGCGGCTGGCTCGCCGAACGGTTCGGCGCACGTCGCATCTTTTGCGCGGCCATTGCACTCTTTACCGTGGCGTCCCTGCTCTGCGCCCTGAGCCAGGACCTGACCATGCTGACCCTGAGCCGCATCCTGCAGGGCGCCGGCGGGGCCATGATGGTCCCCGTTGGCACGCTCGTTGTGCTCCGCGGGACGCCCAAGTCGGAACTGCTCCGGGCCACCGCCTTCCTCGTGTGGCCCGGGCTTCTGGCCCCGGTGCTGGCACCGCTGGTGGGCGGTGCCCTGACCACTTATCTGTCCTGGCACTGGATATTCCTTGTGAACCTGCCGCTGGGCGTCGCGGCTTTCCTGGCCGCCCTCCGCCTCGTGCCGAGGGTATCCGGTGACCGGAAGCGCAGGCTTGACTGGCTGGGGCTGGCCCTCACCACCTTCGGCGTGGGGGCCCTGGTAGTGGGTCTGGAGCTGGCCAGCGCCCACCCGGAAGGGCCGTGGACTCTGCTGAGCGTGGTGTTCGGGGCAGCGGCACTGGCAGCAGCGGTGCTGTGGATGCGCCGGGCCGCCCATCCGCTGTTCGACCTCACGGTATTTTCCACGCGGACGTTCCGGGCAACGAACACCGGCGGCTTCATCTACCGCCTGACCATCAGCGCCGTGCCCTTCCTCCTGCCGCTGATGTTCCAGGAAGGCTTCGGCTGGAGTCCCCTGCACGCAGGCATCATGGTGGCGGCGGTGTTCATCGGCAACATCGGCATCAAACCAGCCACCACGCCGCTCATCCGGCGTTTCGGGTTCAAACCCGTCCTCGTCTTTGCGTCGCTGGCGTCAGCCGTCACCTTCGCCTTGTGCGCCCTGCTCACTGCCGGCACGCCGCAGCCGCTCATCTTCGCGCTGCTCGTGTGCAGCGGCGCGTTCCGCTCGATCGGCTTTTCCGCCTACGCCTCGGTCCAGTACGCGGACATCGTCCCGGCCCAGCTGACCTCGGCCAACGCGGTCTCGGCCACGCTCGTTCAGCTCGCCACCGGGGCTGGCATCGCGGTAGGAGCCCTGCTCCTTCGAGTGTTCGATGCGGCTCCGATGCTTGCCGCCGGCCTGGGCGGGCTGCTGGGCGCACCGCCGGATGCCGCGGTGGCCGCCTACCGCGGCGCATTCCTTTCGCTCGCGCTGCTGATGCTCCTGAGCACGGCGGACAGCCTCATGCTGCACCGCCACGCCGGGGCCGAGGTCAGCCGGCCTGGGCCAGCACCAGCGGCAGAACGGCCCCGGCGCCGGCCCGCCTGAGGGCGCGGCCGGCCACGGTGACGGTCCAGCGGCTGTCCACAAGGTCGTCAATGAGCATCACGCTCTGGCCTCCAATCCCTGCCAGGGCCGGCTCCAGGTCACGCCCGACAACAAGCCGGTCCCATACGCCGGCCAGCCGGTAGGCACTGTTGCCGCCGCGGCCGCCCGTTGGCCCGCCGTGCTCCATCTCCAACTGGCCCAGGTAGGGAATGCGGCCGATCTCAGAGATTCCCCGGGCCAGCGATTCCACGAGCGCCGGCTTGCCCCGCGACGGCAGGCTGACAATTGCCGCCGGCCGCCCTGCACCGCTCCAGCCCGGGGACCGCGAGTCACCGGCGCCCCATTCGCGGAGCACCTGGACGCAGGCCTGCAACATGCCCGGGTCCACGGCACGGTCCGGGGCGCCCGATGCGAAGAGCTCCCGAAGCGCCCCGCCCCAGCCGAGGTCCGTCAGCCGGGCAAGCACACGGCCCTCTGCCAGGCTTTCGTCGGGCTTGATCTTTCCCTTGACCGGCACGCCCAGCCGGTCCATGCCGCTGGGCCACTGGAGTCGGGGTTCCAGCACCATGCCGGCACGGCTGAGCCTCTGGCTGGCAGCCTGGGTCGCCGAAGACGCGACGTCCGTGGAGAACCACCGGCCGGCGCAGTTGTCGCAGCGGCCGCAGGGCGCCGCCGTCTCGTCATCGAGCACCGACGTGATGTACTCCATGCGGCAGCCGGCGGTGTCCTGGTAGATGACCATGGAATCCTGCTCATCCACCCGGGCTTCGGCGATCCGGCGGTAGCGTTCGGCGTCATAGGACCAGGGCTGGCCGGTGGACCGCCAGCCGCCGCCCACGCGCTCCACCGCGCCGTCAACGGCGAGCACCTTCAGCAGCAGTTCCAGTGGTGTCCGGCGCAGGTCCACGCGCGCTTCCAGCGCCACGGTGGACACAGCCGTCCCGGCCTCAGCCAGCGCAGACAACACCGCGGCGGCCTTGTCCTCCGAAGGCATGGAGGCCGTGGCGAAGTACTGCCAAATGTCCCGGTCCTCGGACCCGGGAAGAAGCAGCACGTCCGCGTTGGCGGCACCACGGCCGGCACGGCCCACCTGCTGGTAGTACGCCACCGGGGATGACGGCGCCCCGAGGTGGACCACGAAGCCGAGATCAGGCTTGTCGAAGCCCATGCCCAGCGCGGACGTGGCCACGAGGGCCTTGACTTCGTTGTCTTTCAGGAGCTGTTCTGCCCGTTCGCGGTCAGCCGGATCCGTGCGGCCGGTATAAGCCAGCACTTCATGGCCGGCCTCGGCCAGCAGCCGGGCCGTGTCCTCGGCAGCAGATACGGTCAGCGTGTAGATGATGCCGCTTCCCGGCAGATCCGCCAGATGGGTCAGCAGCCAGCCGAGCCGCTCACGGGAATCCGGCAGCGCGAGCACTCCGAGCCGCAGGGACTCCCTGCCCAGGGAGCCGCGGATGGTGAGCACGCCGTCACCCAGCTGCTCTTCAATGTCGTGGACCACGCGGGAGTTGGCCGTGGCGGTGGTGGCCAGCACAGGAACACTGTCCGGGAGCTGGGTGATGAGGTCCGCGATCCGGCGGTAGTCGGGGCGGAAATCGTGTCCCCAGTCCGAAATGCAGTGGGCTTCGTCGATGACCAGGAGGCCGGTGCGGCTGACGAGCTCGGGCAGCTGGTGTTCCCGGAACGAGGGATTGGTGAGCCGCTCGGGCGAAACGAGCAGGACGTCCACCTGGTCCGCCGCGAGCTGCTCGCGCACGGTGTCCCATTCAAGCTGGTTGGCCGAGTTGATGGCGACGGCCCGGACCCCTGCGCGGGCGGCGGCGGCAACCTGGTCCCGCATCAGCGCGAGCAGCGGCGAAACAATAAGCGTGGGACCTGCCCCGCGCCGCCTGAGCAGCAGCGACGCCACGAAGTAGACCGCGGACTTCCCCCAGCCGGTCCGCTGCACCACCAGTGCCCGCCGGCCGCCGTCGACCAGCGCCTCGATGGCCTCAAACTGGCCGTCATGGAACTCGGCGCCGGAGTGGCCGACGAGCTCCCGCAGCACCTCCAGCGCCTGGCCACGGGTCCCTGAAGCCGCTGTTTCAGTCCCGGAAGGATCACCGGAGGCTGTACTGGATTCGGACGGAAGAACTGCGGCGTGCTGGTTATTGGCCATTGATTCAGTATCCCAGTCCCCTCTGACACCCCAAAGCGCGCCGCCGGCCATGTGGACAACGCACCCTCCGCATCCGGTGAGACCCGCGCTTCGGCAAGCTGCGGATTCGTGACTCCTCCTCCCCAGCCTGCTTGGCGCTGCAACGTAAGATAAATCCCGTGACTAGCAACCAGACCAATATTTTTGACCTTTCAGCCTCGTTCAAGGCGTATGACGTCCGCGGCATCGTGGGCGACTCCATCACGGCTGAAATAGTCGAAGCAGTGGGGGCCGCCTTCGTCGACGT
>NZ_JBDGML010000075.1:0-34114 GCF_057655195.1 Arthrobacter sp. Soil_N43 | reverse complement strand
CGTCCAGAGGTAGCTGGCGCCTTCGTGGTGTTCTCCGTTGACCACCGAGTCGGCATCGAGCGAGGACGCCAGCGCTTCCGCTGCGCCGTGCGGCCCGGCAGCCTGGAGCCCGAGGGATGCCAGCATCCATTCGGCGGTGCGCACGGCGACGTCGGCCGCTTCCGCCGCGGGAAAGCCCGGCGTTCCGCCCAGCCGCACCCAGTGGACATAGGCCCTCAGGAGCTGCACATTGTCGTAAAGCATTTTTTCGAAGTGCGGCACAGACCAGTCCGGGGTCACCGAATACCGTGCGAAGCCGCCGTCGAGCTGGTCGAACAACGCCGAGCGCGCCATGGCGGCCAGGGTCCGGCCGGCCATGTCGCGCGCCTCCCCCGCCGTGTCCGAGGGGACGGCGGCATGCCTCATCAGGAACTCAAGTACCGCCGACGGCGGGAACTTGGGGGCGGCGCCGAACCCGCCGTCGTCGGGGTCTTCCGAGCGGCCCAGTGAGCGGACCGCAGCCGGAAGCACGTCCGGATCGAGCAGTCCGGGCGGCCCGTTGAGGTTCACTGCGGCAGAGAGCTGGGCGTGGCCCATGGTCTGGGCGAGGGAGCGGGCATTCTGCTCCACGGCATCGCGGCGCTCCTCCCATGCGTCGTGCACCGCCTCCAGCACCTGCAGGAACGACGGCCGGCCGGGCATCGGCCGGGGCGGGAAGTAGGTGCCGGCATGGAACGCGAGCCCGTACGGTGTCAGGAAAACGGACATGGGCCAGCCGCCCTCGCCGCTGATCGCCTGCGTGGCGGCCATGTAGGCGGCGTCCACGTCCGGCCGTTCTTCCCGGTCCACCTTGACGGCGACGAAGTGCGCGTTCAGGTAGTCGGCCGTGGCCTGGTCCTCGAAGCTTTCATGGGCCATGACATGGCACCAATGGCAGGCGGCGTAGCCGATCGAGAGGAACACCGGAACGTTCCGGGCTGCGGCCCGGGCGAACGCCTGGTCGCCGAAGGGCTGCCAATGCACCGGGTTGCCCGCATGCTGCCGGAGGTACGCCGAGGGCTCCTCACCCAGGGCGTTGCGGTCGCCGGAGTCAGGCGTCGGTTCTGCCCGCATTGTCTGTTTTGTCCGTAACTCGGGTATTGCCGGTATTGCCGGTATTGTCCGTGTTGTCGGCATTGCCGGCAGCGGCGTCGTCGTGGGCGATGTCCGCAGCCTCTGCCGCCGCCATCCGTTCCTCTTCCACCTGGGCACGGTAGCGCACCCGCCGGATGCGGCGGACCATGTCCACAATAAGCAGCGCCGTCAGCACAACGATGAAGGCCGTCAGCAGGAAGCCGAGCAGGCCGGGGGTCACCTGGTCCTCGGAGAGGCCCGGCCGCAGGGAAGGCGAAGGGGCCGGGGAGGACGCCAGGGCGATGAGCATGTGGTGCACTGTGGAAACTTTCTTGGTGGGCTGTACGCGGGACGTCCGGCCGGCGCACTAAAGCGCTGTTTTCTGCGCCGCTCTTCTTCTACGCCGCTGTTTTCTACGCTGTCATATTTGTACATCGTATATTTCTACATCGGATAGAAACTATCCGATGTTTCTATCTTAGCCCCGCGAACAGGTCCTTTTCCGGGAGGTCGGCGGGCACCCGCGATTGGATCAGCGTGTAATCCTCCCAAGGCCAGGCCCGGCGCTGCATGTCGGAAGACACCGCAAAGAAGAACCCCAGCGGATCAACCTGGGTACGGTGCGCGCGGAGGGCATCATCCCGGGCTTCGAAGAAATCCCCGCAGTCCACCTGGGTGGTGGTCTGGTGCGCAGGCGGCGGCGCCGTATGCCCCTCGGCGTCGGCCTCAAGCCAGGCGGCGAGGCGTTCGGCGTACGGCGATTGCAGCCCGGCCTCTTCAAGGGCGAAATGCAGGGCACGGAAGCGTTCGGGACTGAAGGCACGGTCGTAGTAGAGCTTGCTCGGTGCCCAGGGCTCGCCGGTCCCGGGGTACTTGTCCGGGTCTCCGGCGGCCTCGAACGCCTCTACCGCCACCCGGTGCGCCATGATGTGGTCGGGGTGCGGGTAGCCGCCCTTTTCGTCATAGCTGATAACGACATGCGGCTTGAAGTCCCGGACGAGGCGCACCAGCGGTGCTGCGGCACGGTGAAGCGGCTGCAGGGCGAACGAACCAGGCGGCAACGGGGGAAGCGGATCCCCCTCAGGCAGCCCCGAGTCCACAAAGCCCAGCCAGCGCTGCTTCACCCCCAGAATCCGTGCGGCCTCCTTCATCTCCAGCCTGCGGGCCCCCGCCATGTCCCTCTTGGGGTGCGGCTCGCCTTCCATGGCGGGATTCTGGATGTCACCGCGCGAGCCGTCGGTGCAGGTGGCCACCATGACGTCCACCCCTGCCGCGGCATACATGGCCATCGTCGCGGCGCCTTTGCTGGATTCGTCATCCGGGTGGGCGTGCACGGCCAAGAGGCGGAGTGTAGCTGACGGGCTCTCGGACGCTGTCATGTGGGACTGCTCCTCTTTCTACTGTTGCCGGTTGCAGTGCCGGGCACCGGATATTTCCCCGCCTGATCCCCACTAAACTGGAATGGTGACTACCGAGGACAAGTCGGGCACCCCCCTGCCTGCAGACATTAGCCTAGCCAATCGCTATGGCGGTCCAAAGCGCACGCTGTCCCGAAAAGCCAAACGAGGTGCGGCGATTGCGGCCCTGGCGGCCGGGATCGGATTCCTGGCCTGGGTATCCACCTCCTCGGCCATGTCATCGGTCACGTTCAAGGACGTCGGCTACCGGACCGTGGATGCCACCCAGACCGAGCTGGACTTCCAGGTTTCCCGGGACCCCGGGACCGCCGTGAAATGCGCGGTCAAGGCCCTCGACTCGAAGTTCGCCATCGTCGGCTGGAAAGTCGTGGACATACCGCCGGCCCCGGCGGAGTCCGGAGGCGCGGAGAGTCCTGACGGCGGCCGCACCGTCGCCCTGCGGGAGGTGCTGCGCACTGAATCCCAGTCCGTCTCGGCAGTCGTGGACAGCTGCTGGGTCCCCGGTAGCGCCAAGTAGGAATGTGACCCACGCCGCTCACCCTTTGGGTTTTATCCACAGGATTGACTACAATGGACCAATACCTTTACCCCGCTGAGTTGGTTACTGAGTTCCACAAGTGGCCACCGTGGCGGGGTCTTTGCTTGTATGACCTGCTTGCTAACCACTAGAGGAGATGTCCGTGTCTACCACCAACAGCGCGCCTGCAGCTTGGCTTACCCAGGAAGCTTTTGACCGCCTGAAGGCAGAGCTGGACCACCTTTCCAGCGCCGGCCGGGCGGAAATCGTCCAGAAGATCGAGGCTGCGCGCCAAGAGGGGGACCTCAAGGAAAACGGCGGCTACCACGCCGCCAAGGAGGAGCAGGGCAAGATTGAGGCCCGCATCCGCCAGCTCACGCAGCTGCTCCGCGATGCTCACGTCGGCGAGGCTCCTGCCGATGACGGAATCGTTGAGCCCGGCATGATCGTCGTTGCCCGGATCGCCGGCGACGACGAGACGTTCCTGCTCGGTTCCCGTGAGATCGCCGGAGACTCCGACATTGACGTCTTCAGCGAGAAGTCCCCTCTCGGCGCGGCCATCATGGGCCACAAGGAGGGCGACACCCTGAGCTACATCGCCCCCAACGGCAAGGAGATCTCTGTCGAGATCCTGTCCGCCAAGCCGTACGTGGGCTAGGCGGAAGCTTCCGTTTCAGCGGGTCCTGCCGCAACGCGCGACGCCGGCCCTCCCCACTTTGCGGGAGGGCCGGCGTCGCGCTTTTAACACGTCAGTCCCGGCGGGCTGCGCTGCGCACGCGCAGCACTACCGCGGCCAGGACGCCGCCGACGGCCCCGCCGAGGTGCGCCTGCCAGGAGACAAAGCCCGCAACGCTCGGAATCAGTCCGAACAGGATGCTGCCATACGCCATGAAAAGGACAACGGACAGCAGGATCTGCCACCAGCTGCGGTTGAAGAAGCCCCGCACCAGGAGGAACGCAAACAGGCCAAAGACCAGGCCGGACGCGCCCACCGTGATCCCGCGGTTGCCGATCAGCCAGACGGCGAGGCCTGATCCCAGCCAACTGCAGGCGACGGCGGTGAGGAAGACCCGCACTCCGGACATGAACACCAGGAAGCCGAAAATTATCAGCGGCAGCGCGTTGGAAAGGACGTGGTTCAGGTTCGCGTGCAGCAGCGGAAACGTGAAGATGTCCAGGATTCCGTCGGCGCTGCGGGGCCTGAGGCCGAAGACGCGGTTTAGGCCGTGCAGCATCGCCGTGTTGACGAGCTCGAGCGCGAAGAGCAGCAGAACGAAGGCGCCGACCACCAGGAGTCCGCCCTTGGCCCGTGACGCCGGGGTGTCCCGCGTTGCCGGAGGTTCGCCTGGTGTCTGCAGCATCTTTGGCTCCTAGTGCACCACGATCGGCTGGAAACCCTCGGCGCGCAGCGCGCTCAAGACCTGTTCCCCGTGCTCGTGGCCCTTGGTCTCAAGGTTCACCGTGATGGAAACGTCTCCCATGCTGATGGACCCGCCCACCCGCGTGTGGTCAAGGCCCGTCACGTTGGCGTCGTTCTCGGCAATGATCCGTGCAATGGTGGCCAGCGAGCCGGGACGGTCATCGAGCATCATGCGGACTGTCATGTACCGGCCGGCGGCGGAGAGGCCCCGCTGGATGACCTTCAGCATCAGCATGGGGTCGATGTTGCCGCCGGACAGGATGACGGCCGTGGTTCCGGGGTTCTCAATCTTTCCGTCCATGAGCGCAGCCACCCCCACGGCACCGGCCGGTTCCACCACCATCTTGGCGCGCTCCAGCAGAAAGATCAGGGCCCGCGCCAGTGAATCCTCGCTGACGGTGACCACGTCATCCACGAGTTCCCGGATGATGCTGAAGGGCAGCTGTCCGGGACGCCCCACGGCGATGCCGTCGGCCATGGTTGACACCCTCTTCAGGGGCACCAGGGCATCCGCCGCCAGCGACGGCGGGTAGGCCGCCGCATTTTCGGCCTGCACACCGATGATGCGGATCTCCCGGCCGAGTTCCTTTGCCCGTGCTTTGACTGCCACGGCCACACCTGCCAGCAGGCCGCCGCCGCCGACACCCATGAGCACCGTGTCAACGTCCGGCACCTGTTCGAGGATTTCCAGGCCGACCGTTCCCTGGCCTGCCACGACGTCCACATTGTCGAAGGGGTGGACAAAGACCGCGCCCGTGTCATCGGAGTAGCGCTGCGCCTCGGCGAGCGCCTCGTCCACGTTGTGGCCGTGCAGGATCACCTCGGCACCGTGGCTGCGCGTGGCGGCGAGCTTGGGAAGCGCCACGCCGAGCGGCATGTAGATCCGGGCCTTGATGCCCAGGCTCTTCGCGGCGACCGCCACGCCCTGCGCGTGGTTGCCGGCGGACGCAGCCACCACGCCGCGTTTCTTGTCCGCCTCGGACAGGCGGGCCATCCGGACGTAGGCGCCGCGCACCTTGAAGGAGCCGGCGCGCTGGAGGTTCTCGCACTTGAAGAAGACCTGGCCGCCCACCATCGCGCCCAACGCCCGGGATGATTCGACGGGCGTCCGGGTAATGATCCCGTCAAGCAGCTTCTGCGCCTCAAGGACATCGTCCAGCGTGACGGGAAGGCTTTCAGGGGTATTCACGAACTATTCTCCTTTGGGAAATTCTGCTTCGGGGCCCGGCGCAGACTGTCTGGCCGGAGCACCTGTTCCACGATCGGCGTCTTTGCCGTGGCCGGGACTCGCACCCGGCAACCGGACTTCCTTGATGGTGTTGTCCTGGTCTGCGCCGGCCGGACCTCCCACGGCACCGCCGCGCGCGCCAGCCAGCACTTGATCATGTTCCCACGTTCTGCCTGCAATATACCGAATCGCCGAGTTTGCTACGGCGAGGATGGGCACGGAGAAAAGGGCTCCGGGGATGCCGGCCAGGTAGGAACCGGCCGCGACGGCGAGAATCACGGCCACGGGATGCAGCGCCACGGCCTTGCCCATGACCAGCGGCTGCAGGATGTGGCTTTCCAGTTGCTGGACCAGGAGCACTATGCCCAGCATCACCAGGGCGTTGACGGGGCCGTTGGCAACCAGCGCCAGCAGCACGGCGATGGCGCCGGTCACCAGTGCACCAACCACCGGAATGAAGGAACCGATGAACACCAGGACACCAAGCGGCAGCGCCAGCGGGACGCCGATGATGGCCGCGCCGACTCCGATGCCCACCGCATCCACGAACGCCACGAACATCTGGATCCGCGCATAGCTGACCATGGAGGCCCAGCCGCGGCGGCCGGCGCCGTCGGCGGGGATACGGGCACGCCGCGGCAGGAGCCGGACCAGGAACGCCCAGATCCGGTCGCCCTCCAGCAGGAAGAAGATCAGGATGAACAGGGCAAGGATCATCCCCGCGGCAAAGTGTCCCGCCGTGCTGCCGAAGGAAAGCGCCCCGCTGAGGATGCTGCTGCTGTTGTTCTGCAGCGCCGCCGTCGCCTCCTGGATGTACTGGTCAATCTGCGCGGCGGTCAGGTGCAGCGGCCCCTGGGCCAGCCAGTCCTGGACCTGCTGGACTCCCGCCAGGGCCTCGCTCCACAGCTCCTGGAAACCCAGCGCGAGCTGCCGCCCCACCAGCGCCAGCGAGCCCGCGATCAGCCCGATAAAGGCAAGGACCGTGACGGCCACGGCTGCTCCGTTGGGAAGCCGCTGCGAGCGCAGCCACCCCACGACCGGGCTGAGCAGGCCTGCCAGCAGGGCCGCCACCATCACCGGAATGATCAGGAAGCTGATCTTGCCGAGCAGCCATACCAGGGCGCCCACTATCAGGAGGATCAGCCCCAGCCGCCACGCCCAGGCCGCAGCGATGCGGACACCGTAGGGAATGTCCTGCTCGAGTTCCCTTTCGGTCCGTGGCCGCGGGGGCGGAAGGATGGCGGGCCTGACCGGTTCTTCTGGCGTGGCGTCCTTAGCTGGCGTCATAGCCCAATAATTCCCTAGCTGTGCGGCTATGGGAAACGGCACGGCGCAACGGGTGGGCGGTACTGCAGATCAGGAAGCGATATCCGCCGAGGCGCTGATGCCCCAGGACATCGTGAACGACTCATCCGGCGCCAGCCAGCGGAGACTGTGGCCGGAGTTGAACGCGTTCGCCGGACCGGTCATCGGTTCGAGTGCCACGGCCTTTGGCCGGCCCGGATATTTGTCGGTCACAAAAACGTGGACGAAGGGGCACGTGGCGTCCTGCCACAGGCTCACGCTGCGGCCGTCAGCCGCCGACAGCGTGTGGCGGGCGATGCCGCCGTCGAACTCCAGGTCCGTCAGTGCGACGTCGATGTCGAGGTCGCCCACCTTCCTGCCCTGCCGGAGATCGGTGTCGCCGCTGACGGGCGCGGAGCTCCGCGGAATGAGCCTGTCGTCCGCTACGAGCCGCGTACGGGCGTGCACGGTGAGGGTCAGCTCCTCGCTGGGGATCCCGCCCAGCCGAAGATAGGGGTGGGCTCCCAGCACGAACGGCGCGTCCGCGCGGGAGTCGTTGGTCAGCGTTTGGCGCACCACCAGCCCCAGGTCTTCGTCCAAGGAATACTCCACCCGGTGCCTGACGAGGAACGGGTAGCCGTGCTGGGGGAAGACCGGGGCCTCCAGTGTCACCGAATACTCAGACTCGGCTACCGGGGCGTACGAGGCGTTGCGCAGCAGGCCGTGGCTGGCGTTGTTCCGGGAAACCTCGGTGATGTCCAGTTGCTGCTTCTTGCCGTTGAGGTGCCAGACGCCGTCCTCCACCCGGTTCGCCCAGGGCGCCAGCGTGATGCCGTTGCCGCCCGGCGGGATATCGGCGTCACCGTAGGTCTCTGTCAGCTGGACTCCGCCCCGGCTGTACAAGCGCAGGCCCGCGGCCAGCTCCGTCACCACGGCGAGGGCGTCGCCGCGCCTCAGTTCGTATTGCAGCCCGGAGGCGCAGCGCCTCCGTTCGGGCTGGTCACCACTGGATACGGAAAAGGTGCCGGAAGTCATGGACATACCGTACAGCCCTCGGCGCGCCAGCGCCTGCGGGTCGCGATGTTCTGTTTTGTTAGAAACTATTTGTTTTTGAGCGTTTTATGACACAATGGTGATGTGCCCCGTACCGGCCAGGAAGGAGGAAAGCGATGCTTGCAGCCCAGCGCCAGCACGTGATCCTCCAGGAACTCGAAGCGCACGGCACAGTCCGCGTGGCCGCCCTCTCCGCTGTGCTCGGCGTCTCGGAAATGACCGTGCGGCGCGATATCGACGCCCTGGACGCCGACGGCCTGTTGCTCCGCGTCCATGGCGGCGCCACCCGCACGGGCACCTTCGGCGCCGTCGAACCCGCGTTCCTCAGCAAGTCCGCCCAGGAAACCGAGGCCAAGCGTGCCATCGCCACGGAAGCCCTGACGCTGCTTCGGCCCGACATGACGCTGCTCATCTCGGGCGGCACCACAACCTACGAGTTCGCCCGCCTCCTCCCCCGCAACTTTGGCCTGACGGTGGCCACGAATTCCATCATGGTGGCCAACGCGCTGGCTGGTCCGGCACCCTCGGAAACCACCCGGCCGGACGCAGAAGGCGGCGGCATCAGGACGCTCGTGCTGGGCGGGCAGCGGACGCCCTCCGAGGCGTTGGTGGGCCCTGTGACGATGCACGCCATGGATCACCTGCACGCTGACATCTGCTTCATGGGCGTCCATGGCATCGACCCGCAGGCAGGCATCACGTCGCCCAACCTCCTCGAAGCCGAGGTCAACGCCGCCATGATTGCGGCCTCGGGAGCGCTGGCCGTGCTGGCCGACGCCACGAAGTACGGCATGGTCGGACTGGCCGGAATCGCGCCGCTATCGGCTGTTCACACGCTGGTCACCGACGCCAGGATCCGTACCGGCCACGACGGCCCGGCGGCAGCACGGCTGCTCCGGGAGATGGTCCGTGACGTCCGCATCGTGCCGCTTCCCTCGTCCGAGGGACACCCCGCACGCGGAGCGCCGCCCCAGGCGCCTGCAGCAAGCTCCCCCACCCACCACCCGGCCGGCCGGAACCGTCCGGTTGCAGCATTCAAAGGACATAACGCATGACCCACATCACCAGCACCCATCTCGCCGACGGCCGGGAACTGCTCTACTTCGACGACGCCGGGTCCGCCCGGCCGCGGTCAGTCGAAACCACGCCGGACCTCCGTGACCTCCCGGCCCGCGGCGAACCCGGAGAGGTCCGGTTCGACGCGCTCACCGGAGAATGGGTGGCCGTGGCAGCCCACCGGCAGACCCGCACGCACCTCCCGCCGGCAGACCAGTGCCCGATCTGCCCCACCACCGACGCCAACCCCTCGGAGATCCCGGCGCCGGACTACGACGTGGTGGTGTTCGAAAACCGTTTCCCCTCCCTCGGTCCGGCCGTGGGCCCGGTTCCGGACAGCCCTGGCTGGGGCACCACGGGGCCCGCCTTCGGCAGGTGCGAGGTGGTCACCTTCACGCCAGAGCACACCGGGTCGTTCAGTGGCCTGACCGAAACGCGTGCCCGGACCGTGGTCGAAGCCTGGGCACACCGGACCGCCGCGCTCAGTGCCCTGCCCGGCATCAAGCAGGTTTTCCCGTTTGAGAACCGGGGGGCGGACATTGGAGTCACCCTGCACCACCCGCACGGCCAGATCTATGCCTATCCGTACGTCACACCCCGCGCCGCCGTGATGGGGGCAGCCGCCCGCAAGTTCTACGACACCGCCGGCGGCCGCCAGACGCTGACGGGCTCCCTCCTCAAGGCGGAGCGGGAGGACGGCAGCCGGATGGTCATGGAAAGCGACAGCTTCAGCGCGTACGTCCCGTTCGCCGCCCGGTGGCCCCTTGAAATCCATCTCGTGCCCCACCGCCAGGTCCCGGACCTGGCGGCCCTCAGCGGAGAGGAAAAGGACGAGCTGGCGCACGTTTACCTCGACCTGCTCAAGCGCCTGGACGCGCTCTACCCGACGCCGACCCCCTACATCTCGGCATGGCACCAGGCACCGGTGGATAGCGTGCTCCGCCCGGCCAGCTACCTGCACCTGCAGCTCACCTCCCCGCGCCGCGCCGCCGACAAGCTCAAGTTCCTGGCAGGGTCCGAGGCCGCCATGGGGGCCTTCATTAACGACACCACCCCGGAACTCGTAGCGGAGCGGCTCCGCGCCGTCACAGTCCCTGCCTCACCGGCTGAAGCACTCGCCCCGTCCGCCCCGGCACTGATCGAAGGAGCCCACGCATGACCGCCGCCAGCACCGCGCACCTCGCCGAACAGTTCAGCAGCGCGTTCGGCCGGGAGCCGGACGGCGTCTGGCAGGCCCCCGGCCGGGTCAACCTGATCGGCGAGCACACGGACTACAACGAGGGCTTCGTGCTTCCGTTCGCGATCGACAAGACGGCCCGCATCGCAGTCGGAGTCCGTTCCGACTCAACGATCCGACTCCTGTCCACCTATGGGGACCAGGGCATGACAACGGCGGATACGGGGCACCTGGAGGCGCAGTCCGCCAAGGGCTGGACCAAATACCCACTCGGCGTCATGTGGTCGCTGCAGCAGCGCGGCATCGACGTCCCGGGGCTTGACCTGCTGCTGCATTCCAGCGTGCCCCTCGGCGCCGGACTCTCCTCGTCCCATGCCATCGAGTGCGCTGTGATCTCGGCACTGAACGACATCACCGGTGCGGGCCTCAGCCCGGAAGACATGGTCCTGGCGACGCAGCGCGCCGAGAACGACTTCGTCGGTGCACCCACGGGCATCATGGACCAGTCCGCCTCGCTGCGCGGCTCGGCGGGGCACGCCGTGTTCCTGGACTGCCGCGACCAGAGTGTCGAGCTGGTGCCGTTCGAGGCCGAAACTGCCGGCCTGGTCATGCTGGTGATCGACACCAAGGTGTCCCATTCCCATGCCGACGGCGGATACGCCTCCCGCCGCGCTTCCTGCGAACTGGGCGCTGAGGTGCTTGGCGTCAAGGCGCTGCGCGACGTCGCCGTGGGTGACCTTGAGGAAGCCAGCGGCCTCCTGGATGAGGTCACCTTCCGCAGGGTCCGCCACATAGTCACCGAAAACGACCGGGTCCTGCAGACTGTCGAGCTGCTGCGCCGGCACGGGCCGTCCTCGATCGGGCCGCTCCTGGACGCCAGCCATGTGTCCATGCGGGATGATTTTGAGATTTCCTGTGCGGAGCTGGACCTGGCCGTCGAAACCTCCCGGGCGAACGGCGCCATCGGCGCGCGGATGACGGGCGGCGGGTTCGGCGGGGCTGCCATCGCCCTGACGCCGGTGGCAGAGGAGCGGCGGGTGCGGACCGCCGTCGAACAGGCCTTTGCCCGGGCGGGATTTACCGCGCCGGACATCTTCACTGTCACCCCCGCAGCCGGTGCGATGCGGCTGGCCTAGCTGCGGGCGTAGGCTTGGCGCATGCCGGAAGCAGTCATCGTTTCAACCGCCAGAAGCCCGATCGGCCGCGCCTTCAAGGGCTCGCTGAAGGACGAGCGCCCGGATGACATGGCGGCCGCCATGGTGGCCGCTGCGCTGGCCAAGCTGCCGTCCTTCGATCCGACCGGAAACAGCGGCCCCGGGCTGGACGACCTCTACCTGGGATGCGCCGAGCCCAGCGGCGAGGCCGGTTCCAACATGGCGCGGGTGGTCACCATCCTGGCCGGCCTGGACACGGTGCCTGCCTCCACCGTCAACCGGTTCTGCGCCTCAAGCCTGCAGACCGTCCGCATGGCCTTCCACGCGATCAAGGCGGGAGAAGGCCATGCCTTCGTCAGCGGCGGCGTCGAGGCCGTCTCCCGGTACCAGAACTGGGCAGGGGCAGGGGAAACCGACGCGGGCAACCACAACCCGCTGTTTGAACCGGCGCGCCAGCGGACCGCGGCACGGGCCGAGTCCAACACCCCGTGGACGGACCCGCGGCTGGGCGGGCGGATGCCGGACATTTACATCGCGATGGGGCAAACCGCCGAGAACGTGGCCACGTCCTACGGCATCAGCCGCGAAGAGCAGGACGCCTGGGCAGTGCTGAGCCAGAACCGGGCCGAGGCGGCCATCGCCTCCGGCTTCTACGCCAGGGAAATCACGCCCTATGAACGGCACGACGGCACCGTCGTCGACCGGGACGATTCGCCAAGGCCCGGCGTCACCCTCGAAGCCGTCAGCGCCCTGCAGCCCGTGTTCCGCCGGGACGGAACCGTCACGGCCGGCAACGCCTGCCCGCTCAACGACGGTGCGGCCGCCATGGTCATCATGAGCGACGCCCGGGCGAAGGAACTGGGGCTGGAGCCGCTGGCCCGCATCGTCTCGACCGGCGCCAGCGCCCTCTCCCCCGAACTGATGGGAATGGGTCCGGTGGAATCCACGCGGCGGGCCCTGGCGGCTGCCGGGTTGGGGATCGGCGACATCGACCTCGTGGAGCTCAACGAGGCCTTCGCCGTGCAGGTGGTGGCCAGCGCCCGCGAACTGGGGATCGACGCCGCGAAGCTCAACATCCACGGCGGCGCCATTGCCCTGGGCCACCCCTTCGGCATGACCGGAGCCCGCATCACCACCACGCTGCTCAACGGCCTCCGCGAAACGGACGGCACCCTGGGCCTGGCGACCCTTTGCGTGGGCGGCGGACAGGGCATGGCCCTGGTGCTGGAACGCCTCAGGTGAGAATGACCATCCCGGATTCCAGCACCCACACGGACGCCCCGCCGGCCGGCCGCACCCCTCGACGCGCCGTGGGGATCGCGGTCGCCTCGCTGCTGGGGGCGACGCTCTTCTGGGCCGGCAACTACGTCGTCGGCGCCGGCGCGGTGGAGAGCATCGACCCCCTCAGTCTCGTCCTGCTGCGCTGGGCGCTTGCCCTTGTCCCGCTGCTGCTGATCGCGCAGGTGGTCGAGCGTCCGCAGTGGCGGCAGGTGGCGGCTGCGTGGCCGTGGCTGATCGCCCTCAGCATGTTCGGGCTGCTGGGCTACAACCTGCTGCTGTATGCCGCGCTGCAGCACACCGACGCGTTCAGCGCGTCCCTCATCAACGCCTTCAACCCGGCTCTGATCACCCTGGCCGCCACCATCTTCCTGCGTGAACGCCTCACCCTCACGGCGATCGGCGGTGTGCTGATCGCCCTGGTGGGCGTCCTCGTCGTCCTCAGCGGCGGCGACCCGTCCGCCCTGCTGGGCACCGGGTTCGGACCTGGCGAGCTGCTCATGATCGGCGCCATTGCCGCCTGGACCGGCTACACGGTCACCGGGCGCCTGGCACCGAAGGTGCCGCCGATCACCGGCACCGCCGTCCAGGCCGCGGTCACCGTAGCCGTGCTCACCCCGATCAGCCTCGCCACCGGCGGGCCCGCCCTGCCGTCCACGGCCGAAGCGGTCACCTCCCTGGCCTTCATCGCAATTTTCCCCTCGGTGCTGTCGTACCTGCTGTGGAACCGCGCCCTGACCGTCATCCCCGCAGGCAGCGCCGGCGTGTTCCTGAACCTCATCACCGTGTTCACTGCGGCGATCACCATCCTCGCAGGCCACCCGTATTCCGCCGCCCAGGTCATCGGCGGCCTCATCGTCATCGCCGGCGTCGTCCTGACGAACACCCGGCAGACGCAAAGAGGGCCCCGCGTTCAGCGGGGCCCTCTCGGCTAGTTAGAGCACGACGGCGTCTGCCGGCGTTGCGTTTTATTCTTCGCCGCGGAGGATGGACAGCAGGCGGATGATTTCCACGTACAGCCAGACCAGCGTGACGGTGAGGCCGAACGCCGCCGTCCAGGAGAACCGTTCGGGGGCGCCTGCCCGGACGCCGGCTTCAATGCTCGTGAAGTCCATGATCAGCGAGAAAGCGGCGAGGCCGATGGCGAGGATGCCGATGAAGACACCGAGCGGGATGCCGAAAATCTGCATGCTCGTGCTGAGACCGAACGGGGACTGCACGGCGCCGGTCCAGACCATCACCATGTTGACCAGGGCAAACACGGCGTAGCCGATCATGGCGATCATGAAGAAGCGCATGGCCTTGGGGGTGGCGCGCACCTTGCCGCTCCTGAAGAGCAGCAGCGTCACGGCGAACACGGAGAGCGTGCCGATGACGGCCTGCAGCCCGACGCCCGGGAACATGCCGTCCAGGATGCGGGTCAGTCCGCCGAGGAACAGTCCCTCGAGGCCGGCATAGGCCAGGATGAGTGCGGGCGAGGGCTGCTTCTTGAACGTGTTGACGAGGGCCAGCACAAAGCCGCCCAGCGCGCCCACGATCATCAGCATGCTGGCCAGGGACATGCTTACGAACAGCGTGACGGCAGCACCGGCCATCACGGCGCCGAGGCAGGCTGCCGTCCTGACGATAACGTCGTCATACGTCATCCGCCCGGTTTCGGCCGGACCGGCTGCGGGCCGGTTGTACATCTGCTGCAGCTGGTCCTGCGTCATGTTCTGCTGGGCAGCCCAGCCTGGTGCATCCATGACGGGGGCCTGGCCGTAGCCGCCCTGGCCGTGCGGGTTTTGGCCGTACTGGTTCTGGCCGTACGCCTGCGGGACAGGCGGTGCCTGGGTGGCTCCACGGAAGTTCTTTCCGTTGAAGATCGGGTTTCCGCCAAGTGCCATTGCGGGTGTCCTCCAAATAAAGGGGTTGTGGATCTTTCCTTAGTTCAAACTATCAATTCCCACGCCCCAGCGGCAGGTATAGTTCCGCCGGCGCCCGCGCCGACACGGAATCGTGACCTGCCGCACGGCTTCGGAAGCCCCCGGCGGGGCAGTCCGACGGACTGTTTAGGAATACTGGGACACAACAAAAGTTTTCATTAGGTCAGCTGAACTAATGGTCCCGACCAGCTTCACAGTTGTTATCTGATCGCTATCTGGCGGCAACGCCGGACGGCAAACTTTGTACTGCCCGGGCTGTAACATGAGCGAAGTAAGGTGACACATATCACAACCAGTCAACCGCATCACGGCACCACCCCGTCACCTTCTCCGTTCGCAGCGGTTGCAACGACGCAACCCAGACCACCCCCATGTGGAGGTTTTCAATTTGAGACGCACACCGAGAGGCCTGCCGCGCAGACGGCCAGCCGGACTGCTGAAGGCCCTGGGGGCAATCGCCGCCACTGTCCTGGCGCTCCTGCTGGTCGCTGCACCCGCATCGCAGGCCGCCACCCCCTCTCCGACACCACCCCCGTCGAACCAGCAGTTCCAAAACAGCATCAGCGGCTTCCTCCGTGACGATGCGCGCGCGCCCCTCGAAGGTGTGAAGATCACCGTTACGAGCGGTGACTTCACCGGAACCGCAACCTCGGGTGCCAACGGATCCTGGCGGATTGGAGTTCCCACGCAGGGCACCTATGAAGTGGAACTGGACGAATCCACCCTCCCGGAGGGCATCAAGCTCGCCGAGGGCCAGGCCAACCCGCGCAATGTCACGTTCAGCCAGACCTCGAACCTTTCCGTGATCTTTGCCTTCGGCAAGGGCATCGTGGTCCAGCAGCAGGACTTTGGCCAGAACCTCCTCAACCGCCTGGTGGCCGGCTTGAGCTTCGGGCTCCTCCTCGCCCTGGCTTCCGTGGGCCTGTCCCTCATCTTCGGCACTACCGGACTCACCAACTTCGCCCACGGCGAGATGGTCACCCTCGGCGCCGTCCTGGTCTTTGCCTTCAACGCCATGAACCTGCCGTTCTGGCTCGCCATCATCCTTGCCCTCCTCGGCGGCGGCCTCTTCGGCTACGCCCAGGACCGCGGCCTCTGGAAACCGCTGCGGAGCCGGGGCACCAGCCTCGTCCCGATGATGATCGTCAGCATCGGCCTGGCGCTGGCGGTCCGGTACATCATCCAGTTCTACTTCGGAGGCGCCACCCAGCAGCTCCCCTTCGCGCAAAGCGCGGAAATCCAGATCGGTCCGGTCTCGATCTCCCCCAACAACCTGTGGTCGCTGGTGATCAGCGCCATCGTTATCGCCCTGATCGGCATCGTGCTCCTGAAAACCCGGCTCGGTAAGGCCACCCGCGCGGTGGCGGACAACCCGGCACTGGCAGCCGCGTCAGGGATCGACGTCGACGGCGTCATCCGGCTTGTCTGGATCGTCGGCGGCATCCTCGCGTCGCTCGGAGGCATCCTCTGGGCGTACTACCGTCCTGGCGTCACGTTCGACATGGGCTCCCAGATCCTGCTGCTCATCTTCGCCGGAGTTACGCTGGGCGGCCTCGGGACCGTCTTCGGCGCCCTGATCGGATCAGTCATCGTCGGTATTTTCGTCGAACTGACCACCGTGTTCGGCCTCGCGGCCGACCTCAAGTACGTGGGAGCACTGTTCATCATGATTGTTGTCCTTTTGTTCCGTCCCCAGGGCATCCTGGGCCGTCGCGAGCGCGTGGGTTAGGAGACAGCCATGGACTTCGGATTCATACTTTCCAGCGCTGCCGGTGAACTGTTCAGCCCGACGACGGCGGCCTACGCACTCGCCGCGCTCGGCCTTGCGGTTCACTTCGGCTACTCGGGCCTGCTGAACTTCGGCCAGGCCGGCTTCATGGCCGTGGGCGCCTACGGCTTTGCCATCTCCACTCTGAGCTTCGGCGTTCCATTCTTCGTGGGGCTGCTCATCGCAATCGTCTGCTCCGTGCTGTTTGCCCTGGTGCTGGGTATCCCCACCCTCCGCCTCCGCGCCGACTACCTCGCCATCGTCACCATCGCGGCAGCCGAGATCGTGCGCTACGTGGTCACCACCAACCAGCTCACGTCGGTCACCGGATCGGCCAACGGACTGGCCGCCTTCGAGGGCGGGTTCTACGCCATGAACCCGTTCCCCGAAGGCTCCTACCTCGGCATGAACAACCGCGACTTCTTCATCAGGGTCGTCGGCTGGACCCTTGCCGCCATCTGCTGCCTCATTGTCTGGCTCCTCATGCGCAGCCCGTGGGGCCGGGTCCTGAAGGGCATCCGCGAGGACGAGAACGCGGTGCGGTCCCTTGGCAAGAACGTGTACGCCTACAAGATGCAGGCCCTCGTCATCGGCGGCATCCTGGGCGCCCTGGCCGGCATGGTCTTCACGCTGCCCCGCGGCGCCGTCCAGCCCGCCAACTACGGCACGGAGCTGACGTTCTTCCTGTGGACCTGCCTGTTGCTGGGCGGCATGGCGACAGTCCTGGGGCCGGTGATCGGCGCCATGATGTTCTGGGTGGTCCTGTCCCTGACACAGGGCATTCTGTACGGTCTTATCGAATCCGGCGCAGTGACCTGGCTGACCACCGTCCAGGCAGGCCAGCTGCGCTACATCCTCGTGGGCATCGCCCTGATGCTGCTGATGATCTTCAGGCCGCAGGGTGTCTTTGGCAATAAGAAGGAGCTGGCGTTCGCATGAGCAAGCACAGCCAAGATTCAATGGAAGCAGGCGTCGACTACATGAACGACGCCCGCGCAATCGCCGTCGGCGAGAACACCCCCGGCTGCAAGAAACGGGACCCGATCGTCGTCGCCGAAAACGTGACCCGCAGCTTCGGCGGCATCAACGCCGTCGACGTCGAGTACCTTGAGATCCCGCGTCACAAGATCACCGCCCTGATCGGCCCCAACGGGGCCGGCAAGACCACCCTCTTCAACCTGCTCACCGGCTTCGACACCCCGAACTCCGGCAAGTGGCAGTTCGAAGGGCAAAGCATTGCCGGCGTGTCCTCCTACAAGGTGGCGCGCATGGGCATGGTCCGGACGTTCCAGCTCACCAAGGTCATGGGCAAACTGACGGTCATGGAGAACATGCGCCTCGGCGGTTCGCAACAGCCCGGTGAACGGCTGTCCAAGGCCCTCTTCAAAGGCATGTGGGGCGGCAGGGAGAAGGAGATCACCGAGCAGGCCAACGTCCTGCTGGAGAAGTTCAAACTGGACACGAAGAAGGACGACTACGCGGCATCGCTGTCCGGCGGGCAGCGCAAGCTGCTCGAAATGGCTCGGTCCCTCATGGTCAGCCCCAAACTGGTGATGCTCGATGAGCCCATGGCTGGCGTCAATCCTGCCCTGACGCAGTCCCTGCTGGACCACATCAAGAACCTCAAGGCGGAGGGCATGACCGTCCTCTTCGTGGAACACGACATGAACATGGTGCGCCACATCGCGGACTGGGTGGTTGTCATGGCCGAGGGCAAGATCGTGGCCGAGGGACCGCCCGGCGAAGTCATGAAGAACCCGGCCGTAATTGACGCCTACCTGGGCGCGCACCACGACGTCGACCTTGGCGACTCCGAGGGCATCAAGGCGCTGGAGCAGGAACTCGTGGCGGATGAGGAGTCGATCGTCGGCACCGAAGACGCAGGCATCATCGCCGTGGACGTCGTAGCACCCGACCTCAAGACCGGCATTTCGGAGCCCGGCCACGCAGAGAAGGACAAAGCATGAGCGCCACAAGCGCGGCCCCGGCCGCAAGCACCGCAGCAGCAGACGGCTCGGTCGTCAAGGTCACCGACTTGGTGGCCGGATACCTGCCCGGCGTCAACATCCTCAACGGCTGCAGCATCGAGGCCCGCAAGGGCGAGCTGATCGGGATCATCGGCCCGAACGGCGCTGGCAAGTCCACGCTCCTGAAGGCCATGTTCGGCCTCGTGAAGGTGCATTCAGGATCTGTTGTGGTGCGCGGCCAGGACCTCACCGGTCTGAAGGCCAACAAGCTCGTCACAAAAGGCGTGGGCTTCGTGCCGCAGAACAACAACGTGTTCGCTTCCCTCACCATCGAGGAGAACATGCAGATGGGCATGTTTCAGCGGCCCAAGGACTTCGCCAAGCGCTTCGACTTTGTGACGAGCCTGTTCCCTGAGCTCGGCAAACGCCGGGCCCAGCGTGCTGGCTCCCTGTCCGGCGGCGAACGCCAGATGGTGGCGATGGGCCGTGCCCTCATGATGGAACCCGCCGTGCTGCTGTTGGACGAGCCGTCCGCAGGCCTCTCCCCCGTCAAACAGGACGAGACCTTCCTGCGCGTGCATGAGATCAACCGGGCAGGTGTGTCCGTGATCATGGTGGAACAGAACGCCCGCCGCTGCCTGCAGATCTGCGACCGCGGCTACGTCCTGGACCAGGGCAAGGATGCGTACACGGGAACCGGCCGGGAACTCATGAAGGACCCCAAGGTCATCCAGCTGTACCTCGGAACGCTGGCCGACGAACACGAGAAGTAGGCACACAGCACACACTCCTCAGAAACGCTCAGGGGCCGTCACCGATCCGGTGGCGGCCCTGCTGCATGCCTGCCCTATCCCCGCCGTGCCCACGCACGCGGCAGGGCCCATGGAACGGTAGCTGGGGCCGAATGCCAGGGTGCGCACAAAAGGCCCCCGTCCTCAGGACGGGGGCCTTGTGCTGCCTACCGGGGAGAACGGCTTACAGCTTGCCGAATTCTTCCTTGGACGGCGCGTACTTGTTGTCGTCCTGGTACTCGTAGATTCCGATGTAGGCCTCGGTGGGGTCGCCCTTGTCCGAGAAGGTCACCGGGCCGGACTGGCCGTCGTAGTCGATGTCCTTGCCCTCACGGAGGAGCGTGACGCAGGCCGGGAAGGTAGTGCACTTCTCCCCGACTTCCGAAACGCCCTTGAGCTGCTTGGCAATCTCGGTGCCCTTGGTGCTCTTGGCAGCCTCTGAGGCCAGCGCGATCAGGTTCACGGCGTCGTAGGACTCACCGGCGTAGCTGTAGTCCTTCAGGGCGGGGTCGATGGCGAGGAGCTTCTTCTTGAAGTCTTCCTTGGCGAACGTGCCCGGGATGGTGCCCTGGGCACCCTTCAGGGTGCCGGCTTTGAAGTCCTTGCTGTAGTCGGACGTGTTGCCGTCCACCATGAACAGCTGCGTGGGCTTGATGCCCTTGCCGGTCAGCAGCGGCACGATGCTCTTGGCCTGGTCGAAGGTGATCAGGGCAATGGCGTCCGGCTTGGCCGCGATGACCTTGTCCACCTGGCTGCTGAACTGCGAATCGCCCTCGTTGAAGAGTTCCTCGGCCACAACCTGTCCGCCTGCTGCTTCAAAAGCTTCCTTGACGTTCTTCTGCAGGCCGGTGCCGTACGCATCGTTCAGGACGATCATGCCGACGGTCTGGGCGCCACAGGTCGCCATGTAGTTGCCCAGGACCTTGCCCTGCAGCACGTCGGAGGGAGCGGTGCGCCAGTAGAGGTTCTTGTCCTCCCACGTGGTGAAGTCCGGCGACGTGTTGGCGGGCGAGAACTGCACTACGCCTGCTCCGGTGATCTGGTTGATAACGGTCTTGGACACACCGGAGGATGCTGCACCGATGATGGCGCTGACTCCCTGGCCCAGCAGTGCCGTGGTGGACTGCGTTGCGATGTCGGTCTTCGTGTCGCCGGAGTCACGGTGGATCACCTGTACCGGCTTGCCCAGGACGCCGCCGGCGTCGTTAACTTCCTTGATGCCGAGGTTCACACCGGCGATCTCGGGCGGGCCGAGGAACGCCAGCGACCCCGTTGTCGGCAGGAGCGATCCAATCTTCAGCGGCGTGGGGGTGGTGGTGGTCGAAGCAGGCACGGAGCCAGTCTCTGCTGCGGTGCTCGTGGCACCTGCAGTGGCACTGGGTGCCGGGCAGGCGATGCCCCCTGCCGCGGCGGTCGTTTCCGTCGAGCTTGGGGTGGGGCTGCCACCGCAGGCCGTAGCCAGAAGGGCGACGCCGATGCTAAGCGCTGTTAGCTTAGCGACTCGGGGCGCCGCCTGGGGGAGTGAAATCATTTGAGAGTCTCCTCGATCGAAAGGTGCGAACAGCCTTTGATGCGATTGGTCAGGTGTTCCTGAGTTAGTTTCAAGCTAGTGCAATTTAGACGTGAACATAAGTGACTAAGGTCACATCCTTATAACACTCGTTGCATATGGGACACCCGCGCCAAGCAAGGGAGATAAAGAGGGAAAAGCACACGAAGGCAAGGGGAAGACGGCAGAAACACAAGCGCGGCTCGGTGCCGCGGCGCCTCTCCGGCCTGCCACATCCGGCCACATCAAGCTGTGTACCCCAGGTGGGACTCGAACCCACAACACGCGGATTTTAAGTCCGCTGCCTCTGCCAATTGGGCTACTGGGGCGCCCGGTCAATGCTATCGCTTTCCGCCGCTGGCGTTGCTTTCAATTGCGGAGAAAGGCTCGGCGTACCGGAAAGTTCCATGAACACCGCCGGGCCACAGCGCGAGCGGCAGGAACTGGAAGTTGTCCCCCCAGCGTTTGTCCGGTGCCTCGATACCCATCGACGACGCCGGGACGAAACCGAACCGGGAATAGTAGTCCGCGCTGCCGAGCAGGGCGATGCCCCTCTCCCCCGCCGCGTTGGCCCGGATCACCGTTTCCCGCATCAGTGCCGAGCCGATGCCGTGGCGCTGCAGCCTGGGAGTGACTCCAATGGGCCCAAGGCCGAGCAGCTCAAGGCCGTCCGCCCACGCACGGGTGCTGATCGCGTGCCCCACGATTTCACCGTCGACTTCTGCGACAACGCTGAGCTCCGGCAGGTATTCATCGGAGTCAAAGAGGCGGCGCAGCAGGTCCACTTCCACGGGCTCACCGTCGACGGGCAACCCAGTGACCGGTGAAACGGAAAACGCCTCCGCCGTCAGCGCGAGGATTGCCGCGCGGTCTTCGGGCTTCTCGCTCCGCAGCTTCACCTCGCGCACCTGTTCGTAATCGGGTGCGTGCGCGGCGGAAAGCTCGGCCAGCACTTCGAGGGCGCGGGCGGAGTCCCCGACAGGCACCAGCAGGTGGTCGTGGTGGAAGCCTGCCAGCACATTGCAGCTGATCCGGGCGTCCGTCAGGGCCCGGCTCACCGCCGCCGTCAGGCCCACGGCTTCGAGCTCCGAATGGACCTCAAGCGTGATCCAGGCGGCCACGAAATCATAGTTCAGCCCCAGGGCGTCCGCCTCGGCCCGGGGCAGCACCGCCGTCAGCCCCTCGGCCTCGCGCACTGCGGCCTCAATGCCGGGGGCCAGGGGCTTTCCGTGGGGCCAGAGGACGTACACGTATTCTCCGCTGCGGAGTACCGGGTGCATGGTGGCCAGGAGGGTCTGGAGATTCGTTTCGCCGGTCATGCAGCCAGTCTAGACATCCCGGCAGCCGGATCCCGGGACGGGCGGGCGGAACCGGGGCGGACCAGGGCGGAGCCCCTGGCCCAAACAACGAAGCGGCCGCCCCCCGGAAGGGAACGGCCGCCGTCGTCAGTTACTGCTTTTTACTTGGCTTTCGCCGGTACAGCATCCTTGGAAGCATTGTCAGCATCAGCAGGCTTCGCCGCCGGCGGAGCAACCGGGGCGGCCGCCGGCTTGGGGGCCGGCGTCGCAGCCGCAACGAATGCACCGCGGGGGTTGTCGAGGTCTTCGAGCTGCGTGGTGTCGCGGCCCATGATGAAGCTCAGGATCCAGCCGAAGATCACGCGGACCTTGCGCTCAACGGTGGGGATGGCCATGCCGTGGTATCCACGGTGTGCCAGCCACGCGAGTCCTCCCTTGAGGCCGATGCGGCCCAGCAGGTTGATGTTGGCAACACCCTTCCACTCGCCGAAACCGGCCACGGCACCCAGGTTCTTGTGCTTGTAGTCGGTCAGCGGCTTTTCCCAGCGGGAGGCCCACAGGTTCTTGGCAAGGCGCTTGGCCTGGCGCAGCGCGTGCTGGGCGTTGGGGACGCAGGTACCGTCCGGGAGGCCACTGCCGGTGAGGTCGGGGACCGCGGCAATGTCACCGGCTGCCCAGGCGTTCTCGATGATGCCTTCGTCGCCGGCGATCCGCAGGTCGGGAAGGACCCGGACGCGTCCGCGCGGCTCGAGCGGGAAATCGGTGGAGCGGATCATCGGGTTTGCCTGCACGCCGGCGGTCCACACGAGCGTGTCAGATTCGAATTCCTGCGCCAGGGACTTGTCCGGCAAGTTGATGAGCTTCAGCGCGCCCTCGGCGCTTTCCAGCGAGGTGTTGAGCAGGACCTCGATGCCGCGGCTGCGGAGGTGCTCCACAACCCAGACTGCCTGCTTCTCGGTGACTTCGGGCATGATGCGGCCCATGGCCTCGACGAGGACGAAGCGGACTTCCTCCTGCTTGACGCGCGGGTTGTTCTTGACCGCTGCGCGGGCGAGGTCTTCCATCTCCGTGATGCACTCGATGCCGGCGAAGCCGCCGCCGACGACCACGAAGGTCAGGGCGCGGGCGCGGGCAACGGGGTCGGTCATGGTGGAGCCGACTTCGATGCGCTCGAGGACCTTGTTGCGAAGCGCAACGGCCTCCTCGATGGTCTTCAGGCCGATGCCCTTGGCCGCCAGGCCCTTGATGGGGAACGTGCGGGTGATGGCGCCTGCGGCGACCACGACGTCAAAGTAGGGCACCTCAAAGTTTTCGCCGCCGTCGGCCGGGGCAACCACGGCGGTGCGGTTGGCATGGTCGATCGAAGTGACGCGGCCCTGGATGAGCTCGGTCTGCTTGAGGTGCTGGCGGTGGGAGACCACGGCGTGGCGCGCCTCGATGTTGCCGCCGGCAACTTCGGGCAGGAAGGGCTGGTAAGTCATGTAAGGCAGCGGATCGACGACGGTGACGATGCCACCGGCGTTTGCGATCTTCTTCTGCAGTTTGAGGGCTACGTACAGGCCGACGTACCCGCCGCCGACGACGAGTACCCTGGGACGGTCCTGGAGCTGAGGGGTGGTTGCCATGCATCCAGAATACAGTAGTTTGTGAAAATCTTCACTAACTGCCCGGACCGCTGGAATCGACGCTGTTCAGCGCGCCGGTTTCAGGTTCCTCGGGGCTGCCCCCGGACGCCCGCGACGCGCGGCTGAGCTGTATGGCTCCGGCGACGATGATGGCAATGAAGAGGGCGCCAAAACCGATAACGACCGCGGCAGGAAGCGCGCTGTCCAGCTGCGACGGCGGCTCCGCGACCGGCACCGTGGCCCTGGGCAGGGTGGGTTGCGCCGCCGGGGACTCGGCGGGCGGAGCCGCAGGAACTGCGGGAGTGGCAGGGTTGCCGCGGCGGTGGACGCGGATCCAGTCCGAAATGGACCCCAGCGGATTGATCTGGGTTTCCGCCACGTCGTCCTTCAGCGCGGCCTCGGCGTCCAGCATGCCGAATCCGTACAGCGGATCCTTACCCGGTGCGCCGGCGTCCTTCGCCGTGGAAACGATCCTGTTGACGACCTGCTCGGCGCTCATTTCCGGCCACCTCGAGCGGATCAGGGCAGCGACGCCGGAGACGATCGGCGTTGCGCCGGAGGTGCCGGCCCATTCCGCATAGCTTCCCCCGGGAAGCCCGCCGGCGAGCTTTTCAGCCGGCGCTGCCACCCCGATGCTGATGCCCTGCGATGAGGAGTCAACGCTGGCCTGCCCGTTGAGATCCAGTCCCGCCACGGTGAGCACACCCGGGATGGTGGCGGGCGCGCCGACCTGGACGTTGCCGCCGACCCGGTTGCCGGCCGCGGCCACGATCACCACGTCCTTTTGCTCCGCGTACAGGAAGGCCGCGTCCCAGCTTTGCGGCCACTCCGGGGAGGTGCTGCCCAACGAAATGTTGATGACCTTGGCCCCATTGTCCACCGCCCAGCGCACGGCCTCGGGAATCTGGTCCTGGTCGCTCTTGCCGCCAGGGTTCTCGGAGCCGAGCCACGTGGAGACGGCAAGGATCTGGGCCTCGGGGGCGACGCCGATGATGCCGTCAGGCCTGGAATTCGCAGCCGACGGGGCCGGCGACGGCTTGGCGCTGGCCGTGGACTTCTTGGGGGGCGCTTGGTGGCCACGGCCTGCCAGCATGGTGGCCACCAGCGTTCCGTGCTCGGGCTTGGCGCCGATGCTTTTCTGCCCGTCCGGTGTTCCCGCTCCCGAGACATCATGCCCGCCGGCGATGGCGCCCTTCAGGTCCGGATGTTTGCCGTCCACGCCGCTGTCGATGACAGCGACCTTCACGTCGGTACCCTTGGAGACCTCCCAGGCCTTGGTGATGCCGGCTTCCTTGAGCCAATATTCCTTGTCACGCCATGTGTCGGCCTGCGCCGCGGGGGCTGTTGCGATTGCTGCCGCAGCGACGCCGCCAGCCAGCGCCGCCGACAGCAGAGCCGAGACCGTCCGGCGGAACCGGGCTGTTGCTCTGGTCATTCACGATCCAATACTCGGTGGGCTGGTGCCTCGTTAGCTGACACTCAGGGGTTAGCTGACACTCAGGGCAATTCCGTCAAGAATATCGTGTTCGCTGGCGGTGGCCGTAATGACCTCTCCTGCGGTAAGCTCGCCCATCCTGGTCAGGATGCGCCGCCAAACGAGTGCGCCGGCGCCGATCACATCCACGCGGCCGGGGTGCATGTAGGGCAGCTCCGCCCGCCGGGCCCGGGTCATGCCGAGCAGGTCGCTGGCTGCCTCCCCGATGGTTCCAATGGACAGCTCGGCTCCGTGGATGGCGGCCGGCAGGTACTCCGGCAGCTTCAGCGCATGCGCCGTGATGGTGGTAACGGAGCCTGCAACGCCGACGACGGCGGTGCTGCGTTCCAGCGGAACGTCCAGTCCCGCTTCCGCGATGGCGGCGTCGACGTCGGCCTCCGCCGCGGCGATCTGTTCAGCGGTGGGCGGATCGCTCGTGAGGTGGCGTTCGGTCAGCCGTACGCAGCCGATGTCCACGGACTTCGCGGCGATCACGCCGTTCTGGTCCCCCAGCACGAATTCCGTGCTGCCGCCGCCCAGGTCCACGACCAGGACACGGTCAGCACCGGACATCGGCAGCACGCTGCTGGCCCCGGCGAACGAGAGCGCCGCTTCCTCGTCACCTGAGATCACCTCCGGCTCCACGCCCAGGAGGCCGCGGATGCCGTCAACGAAGACCTGGCGGTTACGGGCATCGCGGGTGGCCGACGTTGCCACGAAGCGGACTTTCTCAGCCCTGTACTCACGGATCACCTCGGCGTAGTCGGCCGCAGCAGCGAAGGTACGCTCCAGGGCTTCTGGGGCCAGTTCGCCGGTGGCGTCCACGCCCTGCCCCAGCCGCACCACGCGCATTTCCCGCACGATGTCGGTGAGCTTGGTCGGCCCGTTGCCGCGGTCGATATCGGCGATCAGCAGGCGGATGGAGTTGGTCCCGCAGTCAATGGCTGCAACCCTGGTCATTCGCTGGTCTCCTTCCTGGACTTCCGCACGGGAGCCGGCCGACCCACGATGGCCGGCAGGCCTTGCGGCCCATGCCGGCTGAGATCCCTGGACGGGGCCTCGCCGTCGGTGTCCCAGGCGCCGTCGCAGTAGCAGCGGTCCGCTGTCCACCACTCGCCGATGGCCGCGATGGCTTCGTCGCCGAGGGGATTCACTCCCTCGCCGGCGGCGAGCGAGTGCCCCACGAGAACATGGAGGCACTTGACCCGGGTGGGCATTCCGCCGGCGGAGACGCCGTCGATTTCGGGCACGTCGCCGATGCCCGAACGGCCCCCTATTTCCGCGCGGGCCCTCAGGTACGCCTCGTGGGCGGCGCGGTACGCCGCGGCCAGCGATTCGTCCACGGCGAGGCGGTCGTTCATCTCATTCATGAGACCGGCCGCCTCGAGCCGCGACACGGCGGACGTGATCACCGGGTGCGTCAGGTAGAACGTGGTGGGGAACGGCGTGCCGTTGCTCAGCCGCGGGGCCGTGGCCGCCACGAGGGGGTTGCCGCACACGCAGCGCGCCGGGATCTCGACCACGTCCCGGACCGGCCGGCCCAACTGGCGGCTCAGCACCTCAAGATCGTGTGCCGATGGCTGGCGGGATTCCACCGGCGCAGGTGCCGTGTTTTCTTCCACTGGCGCGGCCGTCCTTCCTGCCCGGATGTGGCTGTTCCAAAGGTCTCTGGGACAGTCCGGCGGCGGGCGCCGCTTTAGTCTGTAGCCGAACGCCTGATGGACTCCCACAGGGAATCCACCCACGGCAGGTTGGCGGGGTCTTGTGCTGCTGCACCGGGCGGCCCGGCGGACTCGCCGGCCGGCAGATCGCTGCCGAACACCCAGTAGCCGGTCTCACCCGGCATAACCATGTTAATGCGGTCACGGGCCTGCTGCTTGACGTAGTTCGGATCCTGCCAGCGTGAAACCTGTCGCTTGAGCTCGTCCTGGTCCGCCTTGCTGGCGGCGATGTCTGCTTCGAGGGCGGCGATTTCAGCCCGCTTGTCAATGAAGATCTTCACCGTGGGAGCCAGCATGATGGTGATGGCAATCATGACGACGGCCAGTGCCAGCATGCGCCCCGAAAATGCCTTGGCGGGGATGGGGTCGAGGTTTTCATCGGTTCCCGAAGGAGCGGAGGCCCCTTTGCTGCCGTTCTTTCCGGGCGTTTCCTGCGGGGAGCCGCGGCCGGGCGCCGCCGCCTTGCCCGGTGACGCCGCCTTGCCCGGTGACGCCGCCTTGCCCGCGGCTGCTGCATTGCCGGCAGCTGCTGCGTTGCCCGCGCCCGCCTCCCGGGCCCCGCTATTCTTTGTGCCCGCCTCCCTGACCCCCTCGACGGGCCGGTGACCGCCGAAGTCCGCCTGGATGACGTCTCCGCCGGAAGTACCGGTCTCGGGCTGCCGGGCCGCTGGGGTCGCCCGGGGAACTTTGGGACGGCGGGTAGCCATGACACTCCTGTAAACGCGGGACACTGGTTGGGCTGGATTCTGGGCTGCGCCACCGTGCGGCCTTAAACAAAACCGGTGGCTACGGTCTTTCCACCATAGCCACCGGTCAGTTGTTAATCCGGCTATTAGCCCTTGAAACGCGGGAACGCGCTGCGGCCGGCGTAGCGTGCGGCGTCGTCGAGTTCCTCTTCGATGCGCAGCAGCTGGTTGTACTTGGCAACACGCTCGGAGCGGGCCGGGGCACCGGTCTTGATCTGGCCGGCGTTGGTGGCGACCGAGATGTCGGCGATGGTGGTGTCCTCGGTCTCACCGGAGCGGTGCGAGGTGATGGTGGTGTAACCGGCGCGCTGGGCCAGGGACACGGCGTCGAGCGTCTCCGTCAGCGAACCGATCTGGTTGACCTTCACCAGGAGGGAGTTGGCGGTCTTGCTGTCCAGGCCCTGCTGCAGGCGGACCGGGTTGGTGACGAAGAGGTCGTCGCCAACGAGCTGGACCTTGTCACCGATGCTGTCGGTGAGGGTCTTCCAGCCGTCCCAGTCGTTTTCGTCCAGCGGGTCCTCGATGGAAACCAGCGGGTAGTCGGCGACGAGTTCGGCGTAGTAGGCGCTCATCTCGGTGGCGGACAGCGACTTGCCCTCGAACTGGTAGGCGCCGTCCTTGTAGAACTCGGAGGAGGCGACGTCCAGGGCCAGCGCGATGTCCTTGCCCGGGGTGTAGCCGGCGTTGGTGATGGCTTCCTGGATGAGGTCCAGCGCGGCACGGTTGGACGGGAGGTTCGGGGCGAAGCCACCCTCGTCGCCCAGGCCGGTGGAGAGGCCCTTGGCCTGCAGCACCGACTTGAGGTTGTGGTAGACCTCGACGCCCCAGCGCAGGCCCTCGGAGAAGGTCTCGGCGCCGACCGGGGCGATCATGAATTCCTGGATGTCTACGTCGGAATCCGCGTGGGAGCCACCGTTGAGGATGTTCATCAGCGGAACCGGCAGAACGTGGGCGTTGGGGCCGCCCAGGTACTTGTAGAGGGGCAGGTCAGCGGAGGCTGCGGCCGCGTTGGCGACGGCCAGGGAAACGCCCAGGATGGCGTTGGCGCCGAGCTTGCCCTTGTTGGCGGTACCGTCCAGGTCGATCATGGCCTGGTCGATGCTGCGCTGGTCCGTGGCGTCGAAGCCGGTCAGGGCAGGCGCGATCTGGTCGATGACCGCGTCGACGGCCTTCTGGACGCCCTTGCCGAGGTAACGGCCCTTGTCTCCGTCGCGGAGTTCGACAGCCTCGTGCTCGCCGGTGGAGGCGCCGGAGGGAACTGCCGCGCGGCCGATCTGGCCATCGGAAAGCAGAACTTCAACTTCTACGGTCGGGTTGCCGCGGGAATCGAGGATCTCGCGGGCGTGGATGGCATCGATAAGCGCCATGAATATGCTCCTTATGGTGAAGCGATTTACTGGGAAACTAGCGGAAAATCTCGACGTCCTCGTCAGGGACTAGCGTAGTCGAGAGTGGTGCACGTTACGGAAACCTATCCAGCACCCGGACGTCATGATCCCGGCGGAACCTGGTCCTGGTACCGCCGCACGGCTGCGCGGAGGGCCCGTTCGGCGTCGAAACCCTTGTTGCGCGCAGCACCGACAACGGCGAGCAGGAGCTCACCGAGTTCGTGCTCGGAGTCGAAGGCTGAGACGAGCCCAACCGGCGGAGTGCCGGCAGTGCGGGTTTCGACAGGTTCAACCGGCGGGGCTGGCTCAGCCAGCGGCGGAAGCCCTGCCCGGGCAGCCCGGTCCAGGGTCTTCTGCGCCCGGGCCAGGGCCGGCAGGGCCTCCGGAATGCCCTCAAAGTGGTTCGCCCGTTCGGGCTTTTCGGCCTTCTTGACGGCGTCCCACTTGAGCACAATCTCCTCCACTGTGGCCGGGAAGGTGTCCTGCAGGGAGCCGTCCGGCCGGAACACGTGCGGATTGCGGCGGACCATTTTGGCGGTGAGGCTCCGGACGACGTCGGTGAACGCGAAGGTGCCGCGCTCTTCGGCGAGCCGGGAGTGCAGCACAACCTGGAGCAGCACGTCCCCCAGCTCGCCTTTCAGCTCCGCTTCGTCCGCGCCGGTCTCGATCGTCTCAGCGACCTCGTAGGCCTCCTCGAGGAGGTACTCCACCAGCGACGCATGGGTGAGGGCGCCCATCCAGGGGCAGTGCTCGCGAAGTGCTGCGATCACCCCCAGCAGCTCCTCCACCCCGCCGGCGGGGTGTTCAGCCAAGGTTCGCGTAGGCGTCGTTGATGTACTCCACCAGGGCTTCCCTTTCCTCGAGCGGGAGGAAGGAGGCCTCGGCGGCGTTGAGCGTGAGTTCCAGCAGGTCGTCGAGGTCGTAGTCGAAGGTCTCCACGAGGAGCTCGAACTCGTCCGTGAGGGTCACGCCGCTCATGAGGCGGTTGTCCGTGTTGATGGTGACGTTGAAGCCCAGCTGGTAGAGCATGTCCAGCGGGTGGCTCTCAATGCCTTCGCCGAACGCCGCCACGGCGCCGGTCTGCAGGTTTGAGGAGGGGCAGATTTCGAGCGGGATGCCGCGGTCGCGCACCCAGCTGGAGAGGTTCCCGAGGGTCACGAGGCCGACGTTGTCGTCATCATCCGCGGCGCCGTCTTCGTTGTCGTCGAACTCCACCATGATGTCCTCGGCGATGCGGACGCCGTGGCCGAGGCGCAGGGCACGGCCGTCCACCAGGGCGGACTGGATGCTGTCGAGTCCTGCGGCCTCACCGGCGTGCACCGTGGCGGGGAAGTTGTTTTCGGCAAGGTAGGTGAACGCATCGCGGAAGCGTGACGGCAGGAATCCGTCTTCGGCACCTGCGATGTCGAATCCGACGGCCCCCTTGTCGCGGTGGCGGACGGCGAGTTCCGCGATCTCCTGGCCGCGGTCGGCGTGCCGCATGGCGGTGATCAGCTGGCCCACCTGGATTTCGCGGCCCGTCTCGGCCACGGCGTCCACGCCCGCTTCAAGCCCTTCCTGAACGGTTTCCACCGCTTCATCCAGGGTCAGGCCCTTTTGGAGGTGCTGTTCCGGAGCCCAGCGGACTTCCCCGTAGACAACGCCGTCATCGGCAAGGTCTTCGACGAACTCCTTGGCCACGCGGAACAGCCCTTCCTTGGTCTGCATCACGGCGACCGTGTGGTCGAAGGTCTCGAGGTAGCGCACCAGGGAGCCGGAGTTCGCGGACTCGCGGAACCACTCCCCCAGCGCGGCGGGGTCGGTCGACGGAAGGGTGTGGCCAACGGCCTCCGCCAGCTCGATGATGGTTGCGGGGCGGAGACCCCCGTCCAGGTGGTCGTGAAGGGATACCTTGGGAAGGCTCTTCAGGTCGAAGTCAAGGGCAGGGGCGGCGTCAACGATTGGCTCAGTCACGTACCAACTCTAGGGTTGCACCGCGCACAACGCCAACGGCCCCACGGGCGTCATGCGGACCGTGTCAGCGGCCCGGTTCCACGTCGGCCCTGATGGCAACAGGCAGCGCGGCGGTGAGCCTGCCGGCGTCGGGACCTTCCGGGGCACTGTGAAGCGCTTCTTCCGCTTCGGCGCCCGGCTGCACCGGAACAACATCGTTGCGGCCGAGCCGCTTGTGCCACCAGCGCAGCAGATGGTCAATGACAATGCCCAGGATGACGGCGAAGACCACCGCAATGCCGGCTCCGAGGAGCGGGTTGTGGTGCAGCAAGGGGAAAGAGCTGGCCACAATTCCGATGCCGATGGAATATCCCACCCATGTCACGCACGCAAATGCGTCCAGCAGGAAGAACCGCCGGTGCGGGAAACCCGTGGTTCCGGCGACGTAATTGACCGCCACGCGTCCCCACGGGATGTAGCGGGCGGTGAAGATCAGTACCGCCCCGCGTTTCTCGAGCTCGTAGCGTGCCCAGGCAAAGGCCTTCTGGACCTTCGGGCGGCGCATCCATTTCCAGCGGTCCAGGCCGATCTTCCGGCCAAGGAGGTACGCCATGTTGTCGCCGGCCATCGCGCCTGCGAGCGCCGTCACACCGAGAATCAGGAGGTTGGGCTCGCCGCTGTGCCGGGAGAATGCCGCCAGGGCCACGATCAGCGTTTCGCTGGGAACCACCATCGCGAAGCCGTCAACGAAGAAAAACAAAAGCAAAATGGGATAAATCCACCATTGACCCGCTGCATGGAGCACGGCCTCATTGATAAACTCCACGCGGTGCTGCTCCTTGACAATGACAAGATCTGAAAGAGACGTAAATCGCTCTTCAGTGTCGCATGGCGGGAGCATATCCGCTACGCCCGCTCCAGGAAAATCACTCCTCCGCCAAGGGTTCGGGAATTCGTCCGCGCAGCCGGGTGATGACAATGTCCACGATGATGCCCAGCACGATCGCGCACACGATCGCGATGGCCGCCCCGAGCAGATGGTTTTCCTCGAACCACTGCCCGAAAAACAGCCCGATGGCCACGGAATAGCTGGCCCACAGCGACGCAGACAGCACCGTCAGTCCGATGAAGCGGGTGCGGGAGTAGTGAGTGGCGCCTGCGGTCAGATTGACCGCCACGCGGCCGATCGGAACGAACCGCGCCACGAGGATCAGCGACGCCGGCCGCTTCCGGAGTTCGCGCCCGGCCCAGCGGAATGCGCGCTGCATGCGCGGCCCCCGCATCCAATGCCAGCGCCGGATCCCCACACCCCGGCCGATGAGGTAGGCGGTGTTGTCCCCGGTGAACGCCCCCAGCGCAGCGATGGCCATGAGGAGCCACGGATTGGGGACATCCGCCGTCGACGCGACGGCCGCCAGCCCCACCACCACGGATTCGCTGGGGATGGGCGGGAAGAATCCGTCGATGAAGCAGCAGGCGAGGACAATAAGCAGGACCCAGGGCTGCCCCGCGGCCGCGAGGATGAAGTCGTTGATGGCCTGCACGGTGCTACGCGATGCGGTCGATGATGAGCTGCTGTGCCGGGCGCGAGCCCTCCGGAGCAATCGTGAACGCTTGCTCGAGCGACTCTTTGGCGCGCGCGAACTTCTCCGGAGTGTCGGTCAGCAGCGTCACGAGCGGCTCCCCGGCCCGCACGGCCGCCCCCGGCTTGGCATGGAGGCGCACGCCGGCCCCTGCCTGCACCGCGTCCTCCTTCCGCGCGCGGCCCGCCCCGAGGCGCCAGGCCGCCACGCCCACGGCCAAGGCGTCCAGTTCCACGAGGACGCCGTCCGCCGGGCAGTAGATGGTCTCTGATTCTTTCGCCACCGGCAGCTTCGCCCGCGGATCGCCGCCCTGGGCTGTGATCATCCGGTTCCAGACGTCCATCGCGCGGCCGTCCTTGAGGGCCGCGGCCGGATCGGCATCGTTGACCCCGGCGCAGACCAGCATCTCCTCCGCCAGCCGGACGGTGAGTTCGACGACGTCTTCCGGGCCGCCGCCGGCGAGCACCTCCACGGACTCTTCCACCTCGATGGCGTTGCCCGCGGTCAGGCCCAGGGGCGTGTTCATGTTCGTCAGGAGGGCCACGGTGTTCACACCGGCGTCCTTGCCTAGGGCCACCATGGTCTCTGCCAGTTCCCGGGCGGCGGTTTCATCCTTCATGAACGCGCCGCTGCCCACCTTGACGTCGAGTACCAGGGAGCCCGTGCCTTCGGCGATTTTCTTGCTCATGATGGACGAGGCGATCAGCGGAATCGCCTCGACGGTCCCGGTGACGTCCCGGAGTGAGTAGAGCTTCTTGTCCGCCGGGGCGAGGCCGGCACCGGCAGCACAAATGACGGCCCCGACGTCCTGGAGCTGGGCCATCATTTCGTCGTTGCTCAGTGCGGCGCGCCAGCCCGGGATGGATTCGAGCTTGTCCAGCGTGCCGCCGGTGTGGCCGAGTCCGCGCCCGGAAAGCTGCGGAACCGCCACGCCGAACACTGCCACGAGGGGCGCCAGCGGAAGGGTGATCTTGTCCCCCACACCGCCCGTGGAGTGTTTATCGCTCGTGGCCTTCACGCCGCCGTCGGGGCGCCGGAGGCTGGAGAAGTCCATCCGCTCCCCGGACGCGATCATGGCCGCGGTCCAGCGGGAGATCTCTGACCGGTCCATCCCGTTGAGCAGGATGGCCATGTTCAGCGCGGCCATCTGTTCGTCGGCGATGACGCCCCGCGTGTAGGCATCGATCGTCCAGTCGATCTGTTCGGGGCTCAGGACCCCCTTGTCACGCTTCGTCCGGATGATGTCGACGGCGTCGAAGGCTTCCGTTTTCTTTGAAGTGCTGGTCACCGGGTTTCCTCCAGGTGTTGGGGGCCAAATGCGTCGGGCAGCACCTGGTCCATGGTCTTGATTCCCTGAGTGGTCATGAGCTCCATGCCTGGAGCCCGGAATTCGTACAGCAGTTGGCGGCACCGCCCGCAGGGCATGAGCACGTTGCCGCCGCCGTCCACGCAGTAGAAAGCCCGCAGCAGCCCGCCGCCGCTCATCTGCAGGTTGCCCACGAGCGCACACTCGGCGCACAGGGTGAGTCCGTAGCTGGCGTTCTCCACGTTGCAGCCGCTCACGATCCGGCCGTCCTCGGTAAGCGCAGCCGCCCCCACCGGGAACTTCGAATAGGGAGCGTAGGCCTTCTTCATGGCACTGGCGGCCGCGGCCGCCAGTGCCATGAAGA
>NZ_JBDGML010000074.1:0-6105 GCF_057655195.1 Arthrobacter sp. Soil_N43 | reverse complement strand
TCGGCGGTGGTGCCGTTGCCCGTGGCGGTGCCGGTGTTGCCGAGGTTCACGTCAACGAGGGCGTCGGCGGTGGTGCCGTTGCCCGTGGCGGTTCCGGTGCCTGCGGTGTTGCCGAGGTTGACGTCGACGAGGGCGTCGGCGGTGGTGCCGTTGCCCGTGGCGGTTCCGGTGCCTGCGGTGTTGCCGAGGTTGACGTCGACGAGGGCGTCGGCGGTGGTGCCGTTGCCTGCGGTGTTGCCGAGGTTGACGTCGACGAGGGCGTCGGCGGTGGTGCCGTTGCCCGTGGCGGTGCCGGTGTTGCCGAGGTTCACGTCAACGAGTGCGGCGGCCGCGGTGGTTCCGGTACCTGTTGGGGCGCCGGCGGCGTTGCCGAGATTGACCTCGGCGACGGCCGTAATTTCGGACGACCCCGACGTCGTTGGACCACCCAGCAGGCCCAACGACGTCGAAGCAATGACGTCCGCCGAAACGGACTCGGATTCTACGGCCACAGTGCCGGTAACGGTCGTGTCCGCGTTGGCCGCTGTGGCGCCGAGGGCCAATAGACCTCCGGCAAAGAAGGTGCCTAGAAGGCCCCTGCGAAGTTTCTGATGCATTTTGATGTCTCCTGAAGAGTTGTTGTCGGGCGCTCAAAGCGGCCCGAAATTGGCCGTATTTCTGCACAATGGATGGCAGAAAGGGCCCAACTAGTCAGGAGAGGAACCGGGGTCGATAGCCACCGGTGAGGGGAGATGCTGAAGCGGGCCACTGGCAGGCACAAGGCCCATCAGCGGAAGGTAGTCGAACGGGTTGGTCAGCCAGGCGGCAGAAGGAGAGGGCCCGCCGGGAGATTGGCCGTTACCCGCTCCGGATCCTGCAGGCGGAGTCGGGTGCGGTGCGCCCGGCGGGTCCACCTCGCCCTCGGTAGGCAGTCCTCCTCCTGCGGACATGCCGGGCGAGGACTGGGAAGCTCTGGTGGGGACCAACGAAGGCAGGACAGCCGAATGCGGCGATAGCCTTAGGCCGGGGATTCCATCGGGTGCCGGAACCAAGACCTGGGAGGGCCCGTTGGAAACACGGACACTGTCGGCGCTGTCCGAGGAAGCGGATCCCGTGACTGCGGCGAGCGGCGCGGGCAGCGGCAGAACGACGTCGGACACGTGCGGCGTGGCGAGGTTCTCAACGACCTCCACGATAGGTGCAAGGGCCGGCGCCGCGAGCGGCGGCGTCTCTGCGAGCACATCGGTAATGGATTCGAGCGGCGCTTCCAAGGCAGGTGCCGCATCAGCGACCGGCCGAACTACGGATCCTGTGACGGTCTCCGCAATGCCACCAACTGCTTTGTCCGCCAATGCGGTCACCGGGGCAGTCAGCTGCGTCGCAGCGCCGGTCGGGACCACATTGGCGGACGGCAGGGTATTCACTGCTGCTTCCAGCGGGGCGGCGGCGAGGTCCTTCACCAGCGGGGGTAGGGCGTGCGGCGCTGCCGTAGGAGCAGAACTCGCCGGATCCTGCTGGGGCTGTGGAATGGGGGCAGGGACGGGGGCCGGAACGGTCACGGCACTCGGATGTCTGGCAGGCTGTGCCGTCAGGGAATGAATAGTCTTCTGTACCGTCGGAGGGACGCCGGCAGTGTGGGCCTCGCTGTCGAGTGTCGAAGAAACCGTGGAAGCGATCCCGCCGAGCAGGGAGTCCTGGTTTTGCTGAGGACTTGCTTCAGCGGACGGGGCTGCAAAGGAAAGCCAAGCTACGGCTGCCGCGCCCGCAATGAGAATCGGACGCAAGGGGCGGAGCGCGGACCAAGACAATGCACTGCTGGCCATGCTCGACACCCCCCGGCTTGCGAACAATCTGACGATCTTTTACAGCGTATGCCTCGTTGAAAGGCAGAGTCCAGTGTTGGAAGAATATAAATCCATCGAATCGACGGGGCGGTTTCCCGCCGTCGTCGTAAAACTGACCAAATGTAGTGGTGTTGAGGCCCGTCAGCGATGCCCCCGGGCGGCAACATAAGCCGTGTCGGCCCCCTTTATGTTCCCTGACAATTTTCGAGCGTGTCGAAGCTGTGCGGCATGCCTGATCCCGAACGGAGCCACGCGGCTGGCAATGGTCAAGGCAGGCCGTGCTGTGCCGATGAAGTTCACCCTTTGCGGCGACTACGGGCTCAACATTTTGAAGTCAGGATCTCCCACGTCCGTCCGCGTCGAGTGCCCGGCCAACACGCCCGTAAGTGCAGTGGAGCCTACTTCGGCTCCAGGGGCCGGCACCCTGAGCTACGACGCGGCCGCCCAGACGTACAACTACGTGTGGAAGACTGAGGGCAGCTGGTCCGGAACGTGTCGGTCGTTCGACATGAAGCTGAATGATGGCAGCTCCCACGAGACGATGTTCAAGTTCCTCCGGTGACGTGGAAAGGAGCCCCGGCCATGAGCCAAGAACATGCCCCAGTCCGCCGTCGAGGCTGGCCCGGAGTCATCCTCTGGTCGATCTTGGTCTTCTCATCCATTGTCCTGATGGTTATCGGCCTGCTGCGTTCCACGTTCTTCGGATATACGGCGATACCGGAATTTGTAGAGGACGCACGAGTAGGAAGCCTTTACCTGCTAGCCGGTTCCGCAGCCTCGTTCGCAGCTGCATTTTGGTCGTTCCTGCGGGGCCACCCCCACTGGGTAACAGCCTGTGTGGCGGCGCCCGCCATCCTGATCGGGGGAGTAGCCCTCGTGTGGCCTTATAGCCTGCTGCGGCACATCGTTGCCGTTGTGGCCTTGCCTGGAGCGATCGCAGGAGTCATCGGCGGAATGGTGGATCGCGGCTACCGCCGCACCTGATAGAGGGGCGCCTCACGAGTATCAGGTGGTGCGGCCCTCTGACGAAAAGAGGCCGATGGTGATGTACGCGAGGATGACCATGTAGACGCAGCCTATGACCAGAGCGGCGATCGCAAACCCGCGGCCGCGCTCACTTGTGTTCTTGATCTGGTTCAGTGCGACGAGACCCAAGATGACGCCCGTCACCCCCACAAGGAAGGATGAGACAAATGCAGTGATGGAAAGGATGTTGAACCTGACCGTCGCAGGTTCTTCGCCCTGGGGCATGGTGGGGCGCCTTCTGCTGAGGAGTGCTCATCCGTGATGCCTTCCATGTCCCAAGCCGGTCGCCCGCCAAGGTGCTTAGAGGCCACGAGGTATCAGGTTCGCCGGGGCCCCTGTACCCCCGGTCAGCAGGGATTTTACCTGGGCCCACCATAAACCTGTGGAAAGGGGCCTGGCGCCTCAGTCGTGCACCACACATACCCTCCTGAACCGCATCAACATGCTCATTCAACAGGGAATTGACTAGGATGCCCCGGTTGGCTTCGGCTCCAGGTTCGGCCGGAACATCATCTCACCGTGTCGGCGTCGGTCACCCGCTGCGATCAATCGTGGACCCAAGCCTTAGAGGACGACATCTGATTGACTGGGCGCATGATCAGGGAAGCAAGAGCAGAAGACCTCCCGAGAATGCGCGACATCGAAGTCGCAGCCGGCGAAGCATTCCGTACCCTCAACATGGGTGCCGTTGCTGATGATGCGCCACCCAGACTGGAAGCCTTGGCCGTCTATCAGCAAGATGCCAGGGCATGGGTTGCCGCCGATTACGGTGACCAGGCGGTGGCCTACATCCTGGTAGACGTGGTCAATGCGTTTGCCCATATCGAGCAGGTGACCGTCCACCCGCTTCATGCGCGGCAGGGACTTGGCCGAAGACTCATCGACAAAGCCGGTCGCTGGGCGGCGGCTCGCGGACTCAAGGGGATGACCCTGACAACCTTCGAAAGTGTCCCTTGGAACGCGCCCTACTACGCCCGCCTGGGATTCCAACCGGTGCCGGAACACCAGTGGCCGGACGGTCTGTGTCAGATCGTGCAGTCAGAGCGTGCCCATGGCCTGGACGCATGGCCGCGAGTCGTCATGAAAAAGGACCTCGAAGGACAGGGTCAGTGCGCATCGTTGGGGTAGCTGACGCCCAGTTGCGCCCGGACGCCGTCGAAAAGCCGCATGGTGTTCAATGAGTCTTCCAGCGGCATGACCGGGCTTTCGGTCAGACCCTGCTGGATGCAGCGCGTCACCTCGCGAAGCTCGTAGGTGTAGCCCAAGCCCGCTATATCGAAGTGCTCTGTGCGGAGCGGTTCGCGCCCGATTCCGACAACGAGTTGCCTGGGGTTGTTAATGGAGCCCAGCGATTGAAGATAGCCCAGGCTTCCGGCCACGGTGGCGGCGCGCGGGCCGTAGGCCAGCAGGGAAGAGGTCAGTTGTGCCTGCGCTCCGTGGTGATATTCCAGGGTCAATGCGTTCTGGGCGTCCACGCCGTCTTCATTAAGCGCGCCTGTGGCACTGACGGCCTGTGGAAACCCCAGCGTGCCCAAAGCCCACAGCAGGGGGTAGACGGTCAGATCGAGGAGTGCCCCGCCGCCGTCCTTGACCGCCCACAGACGCGCTGTGGGGGAGTAGGGTGCCGGGAAGCCGAGATCCGCTGTGACCCACTGCACCGTGCCGAGTTCGCCAGACCGTGCGATTTCAAAAGCCCGCTGCATGCTCGGGAGGAAGCGGCTCCAGACGGCTTCCATCAGGAACAGGTTCTTGTCGCGGGCTACGGCTATGAGCTCGGCGGCCTCGCGGGCATTGATGGTGAAGGCCTTTTCGCAGAGGACGTGCTTTCCCGCATTGAGGGCAGCCAGCACCATCTGGTGATGCTGGGCGTGAGGCGTCGCCACATACACAACGTCCACCGCGTCGTCGGCGAGGAGCCGCTGGTAGCCCTGCTGGCCGCCGTCGTCCCCGTACGCCCTGGAGAAGCCGAACTCCGCGGCAAACGCCTCCGCTGCCTCCTGCCGGCGTGAACTGACGGCGTACAGCTCGGCGTCACTGAGCAGTGCCAGATCCCGGGAGACCAGTGAGGCGATCCTGCCGGTGGCGATCACTCCCCAGCGCAACGCAGCACCGGTAGCGGCACGGGGATCCTGGTTGGACTGGCTGAAAAGCCATGGCGTGGCGATGGGCAAAGTCATGACGCCATCCTCTCACCCGCCGGGGGGAGCGCTGCGGCAATTCGCACGGGAAGTGCGGGAGGGTTTGGGAGTGGGCGGCGGGAAGTGCGGGAGGGTCTTGAGCCTGCCCGCACCTGCCGCCGGAAGCTACACCGCCGGAACCTACACCGCGGCGGCGCCGACTCCGGCATCCAGCCCTGCAGCCGCCCCTGCGCGGACACGGGCGGGTTCCTCGGTCAGCCTGCCCTGCTGCAGCCTGAAGCGTCGGTCGGTTTTGTTGGCGAGCTGGCGGTCGTGCGTGACCACGAGGATCGTAGTGTTGTGGTCCCTGCTGAGCGAGCTGAGGAGTTCGATGATGTGCTCGCCGGTCTGCTCGTCCAGGTTGCCCGTGGGCTCGTCAGCAAGGATCAGCTTGGGCTCGTTGGCCAAGGCCCGGGCGATGGCAACGCGCTGCTGCTCGCCGCCGGAGAGACGGTTGACGCGGCGGCCATGCTTCTCCGGGTCGAGCTGCACCTGCTGGAGGAGCTCGCGTGCGCGCTGGTCCCGCACCGGCTTCCGCACGCCCGCGAACTCCATGGGAAGCATCACGTTGTCCAGAGCCGAGAGGTTGGGGATCAGGTTGAACTGCTGGAACACGAAGCCGATGTCCCGGCGCCGGTACTCCGTCAGCTTGCCGTCCGGCATCGCTGCCAGGCTGACGCCGTTGACGACGACGTCTCCGCTGGTGGGTTTGTCCAAGGCGCCGAGAAGGGACAACAGGGTGCTTTTGCCGCTGCCGCTCTTCCCGACGATGGAGGCCAGCGTTCCCTGCTCCAGTCCGAAGCTGACGCCGTTGACCGGCTTGATGGTGCGGTCCCCGGTCTTGAACGTGCGGACGAGGTTCTTGACTTCAATCATGGCTATTCTCCTCGGAGGACTTCGATGGGACGGATGTGGGCGGTAAGCAGGGCCGGAACCAGGGCTCCGATGATGGCGACGCCGAACACCGCGGCGATGCCGGCGGCGATCACGCCGGGGGAGGCGCTCGCCGTGACGGAAGTCAGGAGCTGGGAGGCGCCGCCCAACGGGCCTCCGCCGGGGACGCCGCCGCCGGGGAAGCC